>CAZOZU010000007.1:0-17552 GCA_964584355.1 uncultured Rikenellaceae bacterium | reverse complement strand
AGATCCTTTAAAATATCCGATCTCTTTACCCGGGTAAAAGTGTTAACAGATTCTCTCGAAAAAAGTAAAGACACAGAAATAAACTTCCGAACTGATAATGTTGAAATGAAGATCTATGGAGACGAAAACCTTATTTCGCTGGTACTTATAAACCTGATTAAAAATGCTGTGGAAGCCAATGAGAAAAATCCTGAATGCAAAATAGAAATCTATGCAGGTATTAATTCAGATGATAAACCTGAGATTTGTGTTTCTGATAATGGCCCTGGAATAATAAAAGAGAATATCGAGGAGATTTTCATACCTTTTTTCACAACACGCGAAAATGGTTCAGGGATAGGCCTCAGTATTTCGAAGCAGATTATGGGTGCGCATGGAGGAACACTGAAGGTCAGTTCAGTGCCGCATAAGGAAACAGTTTTCTGTTTGAGTTTCCACAACTGAATTGATTTCCAATAATAGATATTAAATTTGCCGCAATAATGCGGCTGATGAAAGAGAATGATTTAACCCGCCTTTTTGTAAAACACCCTGTTCTATCAGAACTGTCAGATGCTTTAGCCTCATCAGGATCAGAGAGAATAGGTATTAACGGTGTTTCGGGATCATTAAAAGCAATTATTGTTGCGAACATCTTCAGCAGGACACAATTTACACATATTATTGTTGTGCCGGAAAAAGAAGATGCAGCTTACTTATATAATGATATCGTTACCCAGACTGGCGAGGAATCTGTTTTCTTTTTCCCGTCAACATTCAAAAGATCAGTGCTGTACGAACAGACTGAACCTGCAAATATCCTGCTCCGCACCGAGGTATTGAATTACCTGGCTTCGGGGAAAAAAAAAGGAATAATTATCACCTACCCTGAGGCAGTAATGGAAAAGGTAATAAGCCGCAGGAATCTTTTGAAAAATACATTTACCATTTCAAAGGGAGATAAACTGTCGCTCGAATTTCTTGAAGAGGTTCTCCAGGAATATAATTTTGAAAGAGTTGACTTCGTCTATGAACCAGGTCAGTACGCGATCAGGGGAAGTATTGCAGATCTCTTTTCATATTCAGATGATCTCCCATACAGAATAGATTTTTTTGGTGAAGAGATAGATTCAATAAGGACCTTTAATCCTGATGATCAGCTTTCAGTTACTAAACAGGATAAAATATCTGTTATACCGAATATCCAGGATATATCCATTGAAGAGACCAGCGATTCCTTTTCCGGGTTTTTCCCTCCTTCATCAGTAATCTGGATTGAGGACGGTTCTTTCATTAAAGAGAGAATAAATACTATTTATGACCAGACTGCCAAAAGAGAAGAATCGGGACAAATTGCAGGTAAAAAAGATTTGATAATGACAGGAAAAAGGTTCCTGGAAGAGTGTGCAAAATTCAGGATCATTGAATTTGGCAAACCCGGATTCTTTAAGGCATCGAAACAGCTTGGTTTTCATTCAGAACCACAACCGGTTTTTAACAAAAACTTTGAACTTCTTACGGAAAAGCTGGTATCAAATACCAAGGACAGATATAGTACCTATATTGTGTCTGAGAGCCAGTCACAGATTGACAGGCTCAAGGATATCTTTGTTGAAATAAATCCGGAAGCAGAATTCATTCCTCTTTTGATGAATCTTCACGAAGGTTTCATTGATCATGATCTTAATATTGCACTGTTTACCGATCATCAGATATTTGACAGGTACCATAAATTCAGGATCAGAGGTTATTTTACCAGGAAAGAGAGCATTTCAATAAAAGAGCTTACCGGATTGAATCCCGGGGATTATGTTGTTCATATTGACCATGGAATTGGTAAGTTCGGTGGTCTTGAGAAAATTGATGTCAACGGCAAGATCCAGGAAGCTATTAAGCTGGTTTACAGGGATAACGACACTCTTTATGTAGGGATCCATTCACTCCATCGCATATCAAAATACAAGGGGAAAGATAACACACCGCCAAAGATTTACAAGCTTGGTTCTGGTGCATGGCAAAAACTCAAACAGAGTACAAAAAACAGGGTAAAGGATATTGCAAAAGACCTCATCCGGCTTTATGCAACCAGGATGGCGTCAGGAGGATTCTCCTTCTCTCCTGATTCATATCTGCAGCGTGAACTTGAGGCATCGTTTATTTATGAAGACACTCCCGATCAGCTTGCATCCACGATGGCGATAAAGGAGGATATGGAAGCTCCTCATCCTATGGATCGTCTGGTTTGTGGTGATGTCGGTTTTGGTAAAACAGAGGTTGCTGTCAGAGCAGCATTCAAATCGGCTGCCGACAGCAAACAAACAGCTGTTCTTGTACCAACAACCATCCTGGCACTTCAGCATTTTAAGACATTTTCTGAACGTCTGAAAGATTTTCCGTGTAATGTTGAATATCTGACCCGTCATAAAAAACCGGCTGAACAAAAACGGATAGTCTCACAACTCTCTGAAGGTAAGATAGATATAATCATAGGTACACATAAGCTTGCAAGTAAGGATATAAGCTTCAGGGACTTAGGGTTACTGATTATTGATGAAGAGCAAAGGTTTGGTGTTTCGGTAAAAGAAAAACTAAAAAAACTTAAGACAAATGTTGATACTCTTACTCTCACAGCTACTCCAATACCTCGTACACTTCAATTTTCACTAATGGGAGCCAGGGATCTTTCAATAATTAATACACCACCCCCGAACAGGATGCCTATTGTCACCGAGCTGCATGGTTTTAACGAGGACATAATAAGAGAAGGTATTGAATATGAAATTTCAAGAAATGGGCAGGTTTTCATCATCCATAACCGTGTTGAGAACATAAAAGAATTTGAAGCAATAATCAGGAGGATCTGTCCAAAGGTAAAAACTGCTGTTGTTCATGGTAAAATGACCGGGAAAGACATTGAAGATGTAATGTTTGGTTTTATTCAGGGTGATTATGATGTCCTGATTGCAACTACTATTATTGAGTCGGGGCTTGATATCCCTAATGCCAATACTATATTTGTTAATGAAGCCCATCATTTCGGTCTCTCTGAACTCCATCAGCTCAGGGGAAGAGTAGGCCGGTCAAATAAAAAGGCTTTTTGCTATTTGCTCACACCACCTCTTGAATCACTAACACATGAGGCAAGGCGCAGACTAAAGGCTATAGAACAGTTTTCGGAACTCGGGAGCGGATTCAATATTGCCATGCAGGACCTTGATATAAGGGGTTCGGGAAATCTTCTTGGAGGTGAACAGAGTGGCTTTATTGCAGATGTAGGCTTCGAAACATACCAGAGAATACTTAATGAAGCAATGGCCGAACTGAGAGAGTCAGAAATGAAAGGACAGGTAATTGAAGAGCCAGATAAAAGCAGAGAGATTAATGAAAAGAGAAAACAATCATATGTGTCTGACTTTTCAATTGAAACAGATTTTGAAATAATGTTCCCCGATGAATATGTATCAAATATCTCAGAACGAATCAGATTATATAAAGAATTGAATGAGATTGAAGATGAAGAGTCGCTCCGGAAATTTGAGAGCAGGCTAATCGACAGGTTTGGACCAATACCTTCAGCCACTTCGGAACTCCTCGATATTGTAAGAATTAAATGGATTGCCGTAAATATTGGCATTGAAAAAATAGTACTTAAAAATAACCTTCTGATTGCTAATTTTATTTCAGACCCAAATTCACCTTTCTACAGAAGTCAGCTATTTATATCAATTATGAATCATGTTAACAGAAACCATAAACGAATGAGTGTAAGGCAAAAAGAATCAAAACTAAGCCTTACTATAACAGATATCAGATCAGTTAAATCAGCAATTTCAACACTTACCGGGATTATTGAGGATTGCAATAGAAGTGACTAGAGTGTGGAGTGACTAAACTTCTTTCTTACCTTTGTATTTTATTTACTGCTATGAATCTGATATTTGATATAGGAAATACAGCGACCAAAATTGCTTTATTTGACGGTCATAAAAAAATCATCTCACTGAGAACCAAACAATACAGTTGGGATGAGCTTAAAAAAATTTTCGCTCCATATAATCTTGAAAGGGCTATAGTCTCTTCCGTAAGGAATATCCCGGAGTTTATAATTGATCTTGCAACCCTTGATATATCTTATGTACATACCCTTTCATACAATTCAAAGATCCCCTTCAGGCACCAATACGAAACACCCGAAACACTTGGTCCTGACAGAATTGCTGCTATTGCAGGAGCTTGTTGCTTATTTCCAGGGCAAAAGGTACTTATAATAGATGCAGGAAGTGCCATCACTTATGATTTTCTTTCAGGGAAAACCTTTAAAGGCGGAAATATATCACCAGGCATCAGTATGAGATTCAAAGCCCTCAATAAATTCACACACAGGCTACCATTAGGTTCCACAACTGAAAAATTCAATTCCCCGGGCAGAAATACTCTTGAAGCAATTACTGCCGGTGTTATTAACGGAGTCATATATGAAATAAATGAGTATATTCGCACGTTTGAAGAAAAATATAAGGGCATAAATCTGGTTCTTACAGGCGGCGATGCAGGATACCTGAAAAACAGAATTAACAAAAAAACTAATTATATGCCCGATATTGTGATGGAAGGATTAAATTACATTTTAGAACACAATGTATAAATTGCGGGCAACAATAATCTTTATTATTATATTATTCTTTTCATTTTCTGTTTCTGGACAAAAACTCATTAATTCTCCATATTCACGTTTTAATATAGGGTTACTCGAACCAGCTGGTTCATTCAGAAGTATAAGTATGGGTGGTATCGGCACGGCTATAAGGGATAACAGTTCCATTTATTATCTGAATCCCGCATCCTACAGCAGTATTGATACAAATTCATTTGTTTTTGACTTTGGATTTGACTACGGAATGAGCTTTCTGACTGAAGGTTCATCCAGTTATTTTTCAGATGACATGAATTTTGATCATCTGATGTTTGGATTTCCGGTTTTAAAGGGATTGGGAATCAGTGCCGGAATAATTCCTTTCAGCAATGGTTATTATAAAATAACCAATGAGGTTACTGAACTGGATCCTGATTATGATGAGGAAACCGGTGAATATACAGATTTGCATATCGGTGAAGGTGGATATTCAAAATTATTTTTCGGCGCTGGTCTGAATATCACCAAATACCTATCTGTAGGTGCTAATATGACAGTAATATTCGGAGAAATTTCCAGAACATCTCAGATTATTTTTGGGGACTATTATTATGTTTTCCATAATAGTAATACAGAGAAGTTACATCTCTCGGGTATCAATTTTGAATATGGTGCCCAGTTTTTTATGCCTTATGGTGATGATTATTTTGTTAATGCCGGTATATCGTTAACTCCGGGCACAAATTACAATTCGGATTATGAGAATCTTCTCTATTTGTTTTCAGCCTACGGATCTGTTGACACATTATCATATACTATAGATGCGACCAAAGCATTTATGCCTCGAACACTCCGAACAGGAATATCTTTCGGAAAGAAAAACATGCTAACAGTCGGATTCGATTACAATGAGACAAAATGGTCGAAGGCAAACATCAGTGGTATAGGAAGTTATTACGCCGATACCCGTTCATATAAATTTGGCGTGGAATATATTCCTGAAAAGTATTCCAATTACAGTTATCTGAAAAGAGTGGAATATCGTATTGGAGGACATATAGGAGATAACTATATTAAAATCAATGGAGAGCAGTTAAAAGAGTATGGAATAAGTCTTGGTTTCGGAATACCAATGGGACGTACTCAATCGAAAACCAATATTTTTATTGATTTTACAAAAAGATATGGTTCTGATGTTTCGGTTTTTCACAGTGAAGAGTTAATTACCATAGGATTAAGTCTGAATTTATACGATTTCTGGTTCTTGAAGCCAAAATATGATTAATTATTGTTTGAATATTAGATCATTATAATTGGAACATTTTTGAAAAGGATCATAATTTCATACAGATATTTTTCATTATTCTCAGCACTATTGTTTACGGCTTTGCTGCTATTTTCGTGCGAAGTTAAGATTGAAAAGACCGACAGTTTTGATATATTAACACTTCCTTCAATCTCGGGTAAGAATATAAATACTGTATTCACTGATTCGGGTAAAGTACAGCTGATAATGTCTTCGCCGGTAATGGAAACATGGGATAACTTAGGTAATCCATACACCGAATTCAGGCATGGGATGCTTATTGAATTTTATGATGGTCAAAAAGAGCCTGTTGCCAATGTGGCCGCAAAATATGCAAAATATATTGATAGTGAAAAGTTATGGGAACTTGATGATTCTGTTGTAGTTGTTAACAAATCAGGTGACAGGCTTGAAACCGAGCAGTTATTCTGGGATCAGGAAAAGGAGCGGATCTATACTGACCGGTTTGTAAAGATCACAAATGAAGATCAGACAATTATGGGTACCGGTTTTGAATCTGATCCGAAACTTACCAAACGGAAAATAAAAAATGTTTCTGCCACAATTTATCTTCACGATGAATAAGAAATACCTTCTCATATTTGAAATAATATGGCTCATTACAGGAATATTATGTGTTGTCGCTGGCATAAGGTACATTATACATGGTGGAGGTAAATTGTCATTTGTCTTTCCTGTGATGGCAATAATCTCCTTTCTTTTTGCATGGCTCCGGCACAGGGAGCGAAAAAAAGACTAATTTTATAGTATGAACGCCGTCATTATCATACTTCTGGCAATTTTCTTCTCTGCATTTTTTTCGGGATTGGAGATCGCGTTTGTCTCTTCAAACAAACTGCGGCTTGAACTTGATATAAAACAGGGTGTTTTTAGTTCAGGTATCTTAAGAATATTTGCAAATAATCCTGGCAAGTACATTGCCACCATGTTGATAGGTAACAACGTTGCACTGGTTGTTTATGGTCTCTTTTTCTCAAAATTATTCAATCCGGTCTGGGCCCCTCTGCTAGGCTCTGATCTGCTGATACTTATTATCAACACACTGATTTCAACAGCGATAATTCTCCTTGTAGCAGAGTTTTTGCCAAAAACAATTTTTATCATTTCACCTAATTTCTTTTTAAAAGTATTAAGTATACCTACATTGTTTTTCTTTTGGATCTTTTATCCCATCAGCAAGAGTGTTCTGGCAATTTCTAATTTTTTTATCAGCCTCTTTTCCAGAAATAAACCGATTAAAGAACCACAGGAGAATGTTATTTTCAGTAAAGTTGATCTCGACCACTTTGTAAGTTTGAGCAAACAAAAAGAAGAATCAGAAGAACCGGGTCATAGTAATATCAGGATATTTCAGAATGCCCTTGAATTTTCCAATGTTAAACTTCGGGAATGCATGGTGCCAAGGACTGAAATAGAAGCTGTTGAATGTACAAGTTCAGTTGAAACACTGAAAGATAAATTTATTGAAACACAACATTCCAGGATACTGGTTTACCAGGATACTATTGACAACATTGTTGGTTATTTTGAGCTTAAAGATATATTCAAGAATCCTCCCGATATAAGATCGAGTATCAGGAAACTGGCAATTGTGCCTGAGACTATGGCTGCCAATAAGCTGTTGAAAGTATTTGTCGATGAAAAGAAAAATGTGGCACTGGTAGTTGATGAGTTCGGAGGCACATCGGGAATGGTTACCATTGAGGATGTACTTGAGGAAATAGTGGGGGATATTGAGGATGAGCATGATATAAATGAGCTTACTGAGAAGGTCCTGAGCAATAATGATTTCATTTTTTCCGGACGTCTGGAGATAGATTACCTGAAAGAGAAGTATCAGCTTAACCTGCCTGAAAAAGATGATTATGAGACACTTGCCGGTTTAATACTTTATTATCATGGAAGTATCCCGGCGAATAATGAATTGATACGTGTTAACAATATCCTCTTTAGAATACTGAAGGTTACAGCTACACGTGTGGAACTAGTGAGTATGAAGGTAGAATAATTCTTCTCTAGAAAGAGATAGTCACTAACCAGGAACCAGGTTCATTTATAGTAAGTCTCACCTCACAATGTATTGTTGCAGAATAGAATTCATTTGGAGCACTAAAAGTCATCCGTGCCTTGAAGGGGAAATTGACATTTTCATATCCCGTGAAATCATTTGCTATTTTTTCAGAACCGGAACTTGATTGCAACAATAAATTGTTGATCAATGAATAACTATCAGCTCCACTACGTGAAAACTTATATTTAACATACGGCCTGTTTCCAATCCTTATACACGATATCCTGCCGGCACCAGTGCGATACTCCACAACATACGGAGGTGGAGTTTTAGTACCAATAAATTTATCATTTCTCCATTCTCCTGCCAGGATAGAATCTCCCTTAAGTGTTCTGAATTCATACCTGCCTTCACCATGTCTTTTACCTTTTTTCCATTCACCTTTATAGGTGGCTCCGTTTTTCCACAAATAGGTTCCTTCACCATCAGGCAATCCTTTTACAAATTTGCCTTTATAATAATCTTCACCGATAGCTTCTCCTGCTCCATCAGCTAATCCTGATTTACAATCTCCGGAATAAGTACCTTCAAGTGCAGGCACTAATACCTTGCAAATACTCTGACCTGAAGCAAACCCATAAGAAATGAGTGCAGTAATAATAAATGTTAACAGTTTTGTCCTTTTCATAACTTTTAAATTTTTGTCCATAAAGCATCCCTTTAACAAAACTATTAAATTTAAAGTTATCAATCCATAATTTGATTCAATTAATTAAAATTCAGGGTATAAAAGAGGGTGTCCTGTTCAGACACCCTCTTTTTGCAAGTTCAGAATATTCTAATGAACATCTGTTTCAGTAGGAATAGGATTCTTCCTTGTATGCCACCATATCTGGCTTGTAATTCCGCTTGTACTGAACATACCTTCGTTACCAGCCTCAATGCTTTGATCATTTTTGGAAGCAATAAGGTTATCAGTATTATATGTTTCCTCACTAAGAGCATACTGCAATCTTATAGGTAGTCCGAGGTCCGGATAATATGCTCCTGCCAGTTCATATTCGAATATCCTTTCAGGGAAACCTGTTCTTCTGACTTCATTGTAAGCCTGTACACCCTGGCCGAAAATTGCTGCCCATCTCTGTTCACATATCATCTGGTATTTCTCGGCATCTGTCTTTCCAGTCCAGGTAACGAGTGGCTGATTCAGGTAAGATGTGAAATTAACCGGGTAAGATGTTGTACCTACAGTTATACCTGATGCATCACCCCATGTTGGATTAACACTGCCACCGTCGGCAAGTCCCCATCTTGCCATTGAAGCAGTTATACCAGCTTCATAAGCTATTCGTGCCGGACCATCATTACCTGCACGCATGTAATGCTCAGCCTTAATGAACTCGATCTCATCGAGTGTCAGAACATACAGAGGTGCTGTCTCTGTAAAGGCGACTTTAGTACCAATGAGTGAGATAGCTGGAAAATTCGCTATAGTAATTTCGCGTCCGTTCTGGAAACCGACATAATCAAGTGGAGGAGTATCAACTGAGTTTGGTGTCGGCTGGCCATAAATATGAAGTCTTGGGTCAGTCCTTGCTTCCAGCCAGTCAACCATCGTTTCAGATATAGCCTGGTCCTTTCTTGAATACAAAGTATTGAAGATGGGATTCCTGTAAGGTATTCCAGGATATGCCAGAGCTGCATTATCATCATTCGATGTAAATATCGGATACTGTGTCGGGTTGGCCAGGATAGCAGCTATCTGTGCATCAGCATCAGCCATTGCTGCAGCACCTGGAGTGGTCGTTACGTCAGTTTGTGTACCTGCCATATCATAGGTAAATGTCCATGGAGTACCGGCAGCACGGTTCAGCAACCTCAGCTTAAGTGAGTTTGCAAATTTTCTCCACTTAACAGGGTCCCCGCCATAGAGAATATCACCAGCACCAAAGTTAACCGTGGTTCCTGTAAGGAGAACATTTGCTTCTTCGAGATCAGCCAGAAGATCAGCATAAATACTTGCCTGGCTATCATAAATCGGGTGTATTTCTCCGTCATCTTCAAAGCCCTGCAAGGCCTGGGAATAGGGAATGTCACCCCAGATATCAGTGAGATACATAAAAACCCATGCCCGCATGATCTTAGCTGCAGCCAGAAGAGAATTATTGTCTCCTTCCTCAGTGGTCTTATTAATTACAATTGTGAGGTCTTTCAATGCCCCTGTATAAGGGCCGTTGAAGTAATCTGACATATCACGAGGCATATACCTGTCCTCATCAATATACTGAACCTTGCACCACTGCTGGCACCATACACCAAGATAGGTATGCTGCATCCAGCTTCCAAGTTCACTTCTGTTACCACCAACACTACTAATAATTGTATTTGTGAAGACATTTATAGCAGGCACGTCAACAGGACTGTTCGGGCTTGTATTCATCTCTTCAAAATCCTTCGTACATGATGACATAAGACCCGCTATCAGGAATATTCCCAATAGAATTATAGTTGATCTAATTAAATATTTCATAATTCGATAGATTTTAAGGTTAGAAATCGAGTCTTATATTGAACCCATAAGATCTGGTTGAAGGAATCGCATTTGTTTCCATACCAACAGAAGTATTACCGGCACTCGAACTGGTCTCAGGATCTATATCCCTGGTATTCTTGAATATAATCCACAGATTTCGCCCGACTACTGAAAGGTTAAGATTTGTAACTCCTATTGACTTAAGGAATCCAATATTATTGAATGAATAGCCCATACCAACTTCACGCAGTTTAACAAAGCTTGCATCGAATGTTGAGAGCTCATTCTTAGCATAATAGTCATAGTAGAACCTGTTAGCAGCAACATATGTTGTATTTTCAACAGGAGATGTAACAACATTACCGTCACCATCCAGTAACTCAATTGTCTCCACTCCATCAACTGTAACAACCCTGCCATAAACAGCATCATCAATAAGAACACCACCGCCGTCTGCCAGTGCATCCCTTACGTTCTTGCCATTTGCATTAATTGCAGCTGTTTCTTCAAGGATACCTGTATAAACACCAAACATATTGGTTACTGAGAATAAAACTCCACCTTTCCTGAAGTCAACAAGGAAGTTAAAGTTGAAATCCTTATAGCTGAATGAGTTATTTATCCCACCGAACCAGTCAGGGTAAACATTACCCAGGTCAGTTCTTGAATTGGAGCGGATATACCTTCCATTTGTTCCAACTACAGGTCTTCCGGAATAGACATAGTGTGAAAGTTGTGTTTGTTCATCATCATAATAAACAGGAGTTACATTTTCACGTACAATAGCATATCCCCAGAGTGTTCCATATTCTTTACCCGGGAAAGCATATACATAGGTACCCCAGCTTGCACTGTAAAGTGAGAGATATTTCATATCCTCATACAATTCCACAACTTTGTTCACGTTCCTCGACCAGTTAACGGTAACATCCCATGAGAAATTAGGTGTTTGTACCGGGGTTGCCAGTAACTGTATCTCAGCACCGGCATTCTGAAGGTTACCTGCATTGATAGTCTTACTGGTGAAACCTGTTGTGTTGGAGACAGCTATGTTCATAATCTGGTTAATAGTATTCTCCTTATAAAGGTTAACATCAAAACTCAACCTGTTTTGCAGCAGTTTAAGTTCCAAACCGACCTCTTTTGACTTTTTCCGCTGAGGTTTCAGTCCCAGGGGTGGAATAGTTTCGGTATAACTAAGAGAAGGATTACCTATAAAAGGATCTCCTGCTGAGAATACACCGTTCAAAGCATATGCGCCTGCAGTACCACCAACTTCAGCATAACTTGCCCTCAGCTTCAGGAATGAAAGAACATCAGATTGAATTCCAAGAGCTTCAGTCAGGATTAAAGACAGAGATACTGACGGATAGAAATATGAATTATTATCTACCGGCAAGGTTGATGACCAGTCATTTCTTCCTGTGAAATCAAGGAACACAAAGTTACGGTAGCTCAGGTTTGCAGTTCCGAATATACTTTGTAACTCAGTATGTGTCTCGCTTAAGCTGGTTGTAGCTGCAGCGGCTGCATTGCTTACAGAGTAGAGGTCGGGAATGATCAGGTCTGGAACTTCTGTTTCATGATATTGATAATCATAATGGTTATATTCACCTCCCAGGGTTGCCAATATACTGAAATCGCTGAATGATTTGTTGAATTCCAGTCTGGCATTTGCATTTATCTCCTGTCTGCGACGTGAGTATGCTTTGAAACCACCTTCCGGGTCTCCTCTACCCACATCACCTTTAGCAGTTACCTCCTTAATGTCTTCAATTGACCAGTCGGTACCTACTGTTGTCCTGAATCTTAACCAGTCGGTAAAAGTCCAGGTGAAGTTTACGTTACCAATCATCCTGTTACGATCTCTTGAATTGGTGTTCTTATAAAGAGTCCAGTAAGGATTATTATGGTAACTGTGGTTCCAGCTAAGAGGCAGATCAGTTACAGGGTCAATATCCTGCCAGTGGTCTTTGAGATATTGCATATCAACCTGGCGTCCAAACCACTGGCTTAAAGATTGTATCGGGTTACCGCCATTATATCCGTTTTCAGCAATGTTATCACTTTTATTCTGAATATAATTAACATTCCCACCAATAGTAATCTTGTCAGTTAATGCCAGTTGGCTATTCAGGTTAATAGTATTCTTTTTCAGGTCTGTATTGGGTAGTATACCTTTTACATCCTGGTTGGAGAAAGAGAGACGGAAGTTGGATCCTCCCTTTGCACCTGCAATAGCCACATTAGTGGTTCTCTTTACTCCTGTTTCAAAGAAATCCTTTATGTTGTCAGGATGTGCGATCCATGGAGTGGGGGTACGAACACCGGTTTCGGGATCATAGGGACTGTCAAACTGAGGGATCAGTCTTCCGTCAAGCCGAGGTCCCCAGCTTTCGTCGACACCGTCATTCACACCACCGTAAGAACCGTCGACATATTCAAATTCATATATGCCGGCATCCCAATCAGCAGCGGATCCTTGACCATAAAGGTTCTGATACTTTGGTATAACGAGCGGATTCTCCCACATTACATTTTCTTCAATGGTAACACCAAGGCCCCTGCCCTGGGATTTACCGCTTTTAGTTGTAATGAGGACAACCCCGTTAACAGCTCTTGATCCGTAAAGTGCAGCTGCACTACCACCTTTCAGAATGCTGATATTCTCAACATCAGAAGGGTTGATATCGGCGGCCATGTTTCCATAGTCGCGGCCACCATATGCACCAGTATTTGTTGTGGAATTACTTATCGGCACACCGTCCACAACAAACAACGGCTGGTTATTACCACCGGACGCGAGTGAATTAACACCCCTGATAAGAATCCTTACGCCGGCGGAAACACCTCCGTCAGAGTTGTTTATCTGAACTCCTGACAGCTTACCCTGAAAGGCATTTACAATATTGGTAACCTTTGCCTTCTCAATGCTTTCACCGCCAAGATCCTGTACCGCATAACCAAGGGCTTTCTTCTCCCTTGATATACCGAGAGCAGTAACTACTACTTCCTCAAGGCCCAGGATGTCAGATTCCATTACACCATCAATTACTGTACGACCTGCTATTTCCACCTCCTGCCTTTTCATCCCTATATAGGAGAAAACAAGAGTTGTTGCATTTTGCGGTACAGTAAGGGTGTATTTTCCGTCTGCATCGGTAATGGTACCTATTGTAGTACCCTTTACCTGAACCGTTACTCCCGGAATCGGCCCCTCATCCTCAATGGCAGAGTTGATCGTTCCGGTAATGACTACTGTCTGAGCCTGCAAAGCATAAACACCAGCAAACACAAACATAATAATCAACACAAAAAATTTCTTCATACGAAATAGTTTTAGGTTTATTAAGCAAGTAAATATAATTCTTTTTTTAAAATGTTGTATACCAGATAAGTTTTTTTTCAGGATTTTAGATTTGAATAATGTTTGAAAAAGAGAGGTATAGTTGCGATTCCCTTAAAATAATTCTTTAGTGGGTAGTTTTCATTCGGTGAGTGTATTGCATCAGTATCCAGACCGAATCCCAGCAGAATTGATTTTACTCCTAAAATTTTTTCAAAAAGTTTAGCTATCTTTTCTGCATCCTGGTGAGGGACAAGTCGCATTGAGATCTTTGCAAAGGCTTTTGAAGGGAGTATGGTTTTTGCTCCTTCACCGGTATATCCTCCCCAAATGCCGTTTATATCAAGTGTCGGCCTGATACCAATTCTCTCAGTATCAGAATAACTCTCCTCACCTGCCAGATTATCTACCCCTATCGATTTCATGAATTTAGCCCGGTCAAAAGGTCTTTTCATCATCTCCTTCCTTTCCTCTGCACTGCATTCCATAGCATCATCATAGAAACCCGGTATCAATATATGTCCTTTTTTGTCTTTTAACGATGCAATCATCTCGCACAACACATTACAGGGATTAACAACCGCTCCACCATATAAACCAGAATGCAGATCACGATTCGGTCCTGTTACCTCAACCTGCATATATGACAATCCTCTGAGGCCTGATGTTATTGAAGGTATCTCCAGAGAAATCATTCGTTGTATCAGAGATCAGTATTACATCCGATTTAAGCAGATCTTTGTTATCTGAACAGAATTTCTCAAGATTTACTGAACCAATCTCTTCTTCCCCCTCGATCATAAATTTGGCATTACAGGCCAGCGTACCTGTTTTGTTCATTAACTCAAATGCTTTCAACTGCATGTAAAGCTGTCCTTTATCATCATCCGCACCCCTACCCCATATTTTCCCCTCTTTTATAACGGGTTCAAACGGAGGTGTTTCCCATAAGTCAAGAGGTTCTACCGGCTGAACATCGTAATGCCCATATACAAGTACTGTAGGCAATTCATCAGATATATATTTTTCAGCAAAAACCACAGGATGTCCTGCAGTCGGGTAGATTTCTGCATTTGAAGCTCCCGATTTAATAAGTTCATTCTTAAGATATTCTGCAGCCCTGAGCATATCAGGCTTATTCTTTTCATTTGCGCTTACAGAAGGTATCCTTATAAATTCAAAAAGCTCTTCAAGGAACCTGTCCTTGGTTTTTGTCAATGTAGTGTTTTATTGTTTCCATATTTTTAAAATTATCGTGCGATCATGCAATCTTGCAATCATATTATTACCAACTGTTTTCAACTCCCTTCAACCTTATCTGCTTCTTAATTCTTCGGCTGCTAAACATAGTTCATCGTACATCTCTTTACCGAGTGCTCGAATAAGTGGTTCCTTAAGAAACTGATACACATATATCCGGTCCTTCCTCCCTTTATCGAGGGCACTGGCACATATTGACAGTTCCTGGTAATTTACTGCTCTAAACTCCTTATATTGTTTTATCCTTACCGGAAAGAGGTGACATGACAAAGGTTTCTGATAATTTGTTTTACCCTTTTCAAATGCTTTTTCTATCCCGCACATAAAAATATTTCCTCTGATAATGGAATAGGCACATTCATCATTACCGATCAATGGTGTTACGTTATCCTTCTCAAAATCAACTACACTGAAACCTTTTTCCTCTATTGCCCTGATACCTTCCGGTCTTAAAAATGGTTTTACTGAAGGATATATCTCTTCGAGGATCAGGACTTCCTGATCGGATAATGGAGCTCCCGAATCGCCATATCTGCAGCAATTACCAAGGCATAGTGGAAGGTTGCATTTGAACTGTTTTTCAAGTACATCCAGACTGAAAATTGTATCGGCAATTCGGAGCATAGGATAATCCTATAATTAGATGTTTTACAGAGTCTTACTTTATCTCCATCACCCCCCAACCCCCCTGAAGGGGGGCTGAAATCCAAACAGATACATGAAAAATACCAGAAGGGTTTATAGTCCCGCCCTAGCGGGATTGGGGGGTGATACCAGCGCTTTACCTGTCATTTCCTGCGGTATTGGTATGCCCATGATTGTCAGTAATGTAGGAGCCACATCTGCAAGAATACCCTCTTTTATATTATCATAATGATCACTTACCAGTACACAAGGTACAGGATTAAGGGAATGAGCTGTATTAGGAGAACCGTCGGGATTAATTACCATATCCGCATTACCATGATCAGCAATAATCAATGTATCATAACCTTTGCTACAGGCTGCCTTAATAACTTCTCCCACACATTCATCAACAGTTATAACCGCTTTCATTATTGCCTCATAAACACCCGTATGTCCCACCATATCACCATTAGCAAAATTGAGACATATAAAATCATATTTCTCTGTTTCGATAGCCTTTATTACGGCATCCTTCACTTTGTATGCGCTCATTTCAGGTTGAAGATCGTAAGTGGCAACTTTTGGTGACGGGATCAGGATCCTGTCTTCATTGTCAAATACCTCTTCCCTTCCCCCTGAGAAGAAAAATGTTACGTGTGCATATTTTTCTGTCTCTGCAATCCTCAGCTGTTTTTTACCGGCCAGAGCCAGCACCTCGCCTATTGTATTATCGGCATTTTCCTTTGGATATATAACATGGAGCCCTATAAAAGTTGCATCATACGGGGTCATTGTACAATAATGCAATGGTATTGTTTTCATTCCTTCATCCGGAAGATCCTTTTGAGTAAGAGCAATTGTAAGTTCTTTTGCCCTGTCGTTGCGGAAATTAAAAAAGACAATTACATCTCCCTCCTTAATTGTACTGATAGGACTACTTTTATCATCAACCACAACAATCGGTTTCATAAATTCATCTGTAACACCTGCATCGTATGACTTCTGCATGGCATCGAGTATATCAGTTGTTGGTGTTCCCTTTCCATGGACAATAAGATCGTAACCCTCTTTTATTCTCTCCCATCTTTTATCCCTGTCCATAGCATAATATCTTCCTATAAATGAAGCTACCTGTGCATTTGATTTATTCAGGTGATCAAGCAGGTTTTTCATATATCCTTTTCCGCTTCGCGGATCAGTATCACGTCCGTCACCAAACCCATGTATAAAAACCTTCTTTAATCCATAATCAGCTGTCATATCACACAGGTAATAAAGATGTGTATCATGTGAATGTACACCGCCATCGGAAAGGAGGCCCATAAAATGGACCTGTTTATTGTTATCTCTTGCATAAGAAAATGCTTCTGTAAGAGTTTTGTTATTCTTTATCTCACCGGTTTTGCATTCCATATTTATTTTAACCAGATCCTGGTAAATAATTCTGCCGGCACCAATGTTAAGATGTCCGACTTCCGAATTACCCATTTGCCCGTCAGGCAGGCCCACATTTTCTCCTGAAGCCTTAAGTCTTGAATTCGGATAGTTTTTCTTTAAAAAATCCATATTGGGTGTTGGCACAGAGCTTATTACATCGGATTTTGTGCCATCGCCGATACCCCATCCGTCAAGTATCATCAGAAGTGTTTTTTTGTTTGTCATATTATCAATGGTGTCTAATTTATATCAACAGAATATCAAATGTTTTTGTTCAGGTTTTCCTGATCCGCGGCAAATTTAAGGAAAAATAGTATTGTTTTATAAAATCACTATAGATTGAATATGCTCTGTGTATCAGCCCTTTTCGAATGCCAGCGAGGGATCTCTCTTCCTGTC
>CAZOZU010000006.1:0-17909 GCA_964584355.1 uncultured Rikenellaceae bacterium | reverse complement strand
CGGAGGGTTTTCAGAAATCGGGACTTGAATTATTTGATAGTAGGAATATACAGGTGAAAAATGTCGTTGCCATTAACAACGGTTTTTGTGGTATTCATGTTATGGGATCAGATTCAGGTGCCTCCGGAAATATACTGATCCGTGATTGCATGGCTGAAAATAATGCCGGTGATCCTACCATACTTGATAATCACAGTGGAAATGGAATTCTTGTAGGAATCTCTGACAGTGTCATTATAGACCATTGTTCAGCTACAAATAATGGATGGGATATGCCCAGGCTGGGTAACGGGCCTGTTGGTATATGGGCATGGCAGAGTGATAATGTAATCATACAGTATTGTATAAGTTACAGGAACCGAACATCAAAAGGTGCTAAAGACGGGGGAGGTTTTGACTTTGACGGTGGAATAACAAATTCAATTATACAATATTGTCTCTCGTATGAAAACGAAGGTGCCGGATATGGATTATTCCAGTTCCCCGGTGCTTCCGACTGGTCAAATAATGTTGTAAGATACTGTATAAGTTATAATGATGCCCAAAACACAGAAGGAGCAGGGAGTATATTCTTATGGAATGGATCAGGTGAAAGCAGTCAGATGGCTGGTTGCCTCATACATAATAATGTATTTTTTAATTCATCAGCTCCGGTAATAAGTTTTGAAAATGAATCAGCACACGAGAGTTTCATCTTCTGCAATAATATTTTCATTGGAGAAGATGAGATATTTTCCGGGATCAATTCAGGAAGCACTTTTCTCGGAAATGTGTGGTGGAACAATAAAGGGACTTTAAATCTCATGGAATTCAAGAGCCTTATTGAATGGGCACAAGCTTATGACCAGGAAATGATAAATGGTCATCTTGCAGGTATTGAGGGAGATCCCGGATTAAATGGCCCTTTAGCTGTTGAAATTACTGATCCTTATCAACTTAACACACTGGATGGGTATATTTTAAAATCTGATTCCCCAATAAGGAACAAGGGGATTAATATTGAAACTTATACTAAATGGAATTCTCCTGAAACTGATTTCTTCGGGGATCCTGTACCTCTTGGCAAAGCTCCTGAAGCCGGTATCTTTGAAATGAGATAAGATAAGAATCTTTGATTTAAAAATCTTTGCGATAGCTACTCTAAATAATGTACATTATTGCTATGTAATACTTTTCATTCATTAAAAATGTTACATTTGAACTGAAAGATTGATTGTTCTATGCAAAAGGAATATTTTATTTATCATCCGCTGAAGGAGAGGACAATTGAAGAAGAATGGGAACAATGTCTTAAACAGATCGAAAATGCCATTTCCGATGTAAATCAACCGGTTAAGATTAATATTTTTACAAATCTGACCGATTTTGATGCTTTTGTAACCCTGAGAGAAAAAATCATTAAGTCAACCTGTGACTTATTAGGTGATCATACGCCTGCAATAAGTTTTACTGTTCATCCTCCGGAAAAACCATGGAAGATAGCTGTTGAGGCGCTTTTTATCCAGTCGGGTTTCAAAGATATTACAACTGAATTCTTTGATTCCACACCTTATGTTGTTATCAAAACGAAATGGGGGAAGGAGGTATGGGCAGCCGGTCTTGGAAGTGGTTTATTTCCCGAAGATACGAGGAGAGCTGCGGAAGCTGCTTTTAACCAGGCAGCAGTAATCCTGGAACAGGAGAAGATGACTATGAATAATATTATCAGACAGTGGAACTATATCGGTAATATCCTCACTGTCAGGAAGGGCTTACAGAATTACCAGATTTTCAACGAGGTAAGAAGTGAATATTACCACCGTTACCGCAGTGTGCACGGCTATCCTGCTGCAACCGGTATCGGTATGGATTTGAATGGAGTGATAATTGATTTCTGTGCGGTTCAGGCTGATGGATCTGTACAGATAAAAGGCCTGAGCAATCCGAATCAGATTAATGCATATGAATACGGACAAAAAGTATTGAAGGGGATAAAAGAGACAGGTAAACCAAAAAAACAGCCACCACAGTTTGAACGTGCGCTTCTTTTTGCAACTAACACAATCCCGGTACTCTATATATCAGGAACAGCTTCAATAAAGGGGCAGGAAACAATAGGCATTGACGATGTTGAAAAGCAAACCCTTGTAACTATTGAAAATATAAAGAGGCTTGCCGATCTGCAAATGGTAAAAGAGATAACCGGCAAAGGGAAGGAAGCTGTTCTAAAATATATTTTACTTCGGGTTTATATAAAATATCAGAAAGATTTCGATGTTGTAAAGAAAATCTGTAAAGAGATATTTCCTTCAGTCCCGTCAGTTTTTATACAGGCTGACGTTTGCCGTGATAATCTGCTAACTGAAATAGAAGCAGAACTTATTCTTGAATTTTGAGATTTTATGAAAAAAATATTTTTATTCGTTATTGCCGGACTCCTAATTTCAGGATGCTCTTCACAGGATTGGGAGAGCACCCCCTCGGGTATAACAGTAAACCTGAAAGGGAAAACCGGTCAGGAGGCCAGAAAAATAAAGCTGGAGGTCATCGGTGATAAAATATTTCATGTGGTTGCATCTCCTGTTCCACGTTTTTCAACAGATAAAAGTCTTTGTGTATTAAAAAATCCGATACTTCCCGAACCTGCTTTTAAGGTCACAGGTGATGAGAAGAGTGTTACCATCTCCACTTCTGAAATTAAGGCCAGTGTCTCACTTGAATCAGGACAGGTTATTTTTTATGATAAGAATTCAAATGTGATTCTCAGAGAACCGGAAGGCGGAGGAAAATCATTTAACCCTTTTTCAATTGAAGGAACCGATGGCTATTCAATGCAACAGGTTTTTGAATCACCCTCTGATGAGGCATTCTACGGCCTGGGACAGCATCAGTCCGATGAATTCAACTATAAAGGATTGAATGAGAGTCTTTACCAGTATAATACAAAGGTTTCCATTCCCTTTGTTGTGTCAAACAGGAATTACGGGATATTATGGGATAATTATTCTCTCACAAAGTATGGCGATCCGCGTGATTATGCCCAACTTGATCTCTTCAGGTTGTATGATGATAATGGAGAAGAAGGAGCTCTTACCACTACATATTATGTCAATTCTGATCCTGACAGGGTATTTGTGAAACGCCATGAGTCGTCAGTAGATTATGAAAACCTTACTACAATAAAGAACTTCCCCACAGACTTCCCGTTTTACGGATCAACCATTACATGGACAGGTGAAATAGAACCGGAGGAAACAGGATTATTCCATTTTAGACTATACTATGCAGGTTATATAAAAGTGTTCCTGGATGATGAGCCGGTTGTGGAAGAGAGATGGAGAACTGCCTGGAATCCAAATACATATAAGTTCCAGTTAAATCTTGAGAAAGGGAAGCGATATCCTGTTCGGATTGAATGGAAGCCTGATGGCGGTGTATCATATATAGGGCTGAAGGCACTCAACCCCCGTCATCCTGAGGACCAGGGAGCACTGTCGCTCTTCTCCGAGATGGGCGATCAGATAGACTATTACTTTATCAGCGGCAGTAACATGGATGAAGTTATCAGCGGCTACAGATCCATTACAGGTAAAGCTCCTATTATGCCAAAGTGGGCGATGGGGTACTGGCAGAGCCGTGAACGATACAGATCACAGTCTGAACTGCTGGATGTGGTTAAGGAGTATCGCAAACGCAACATCCCTCTGGATAATATTGTGCTCGACTGGTCATACTGGCCTGTCGATTCCTGGGGATCACATGAATTTGATCCTGAATTCTTTCCCGATCCTGATGGTATGGTGGATGAGGTTCACAAGCTAAATGCTAAAATAATGATCTCGGTGTGGCCAAAGTTTTACTATACCACACAACATTTCAAAGAATTTGATAAGAAAGGCTGGATGTACCGCCAGGCAATAAACGACAGCATAAGAGACTGGATAGGGAAAGGTTACATCGGCTCTTTCTATGATGCCTATAGTCAGGAAGCACGTGAGCTTTTCTGGAACCAGATGAAGGAGCATCTATATACAAAAGGATTCGATGCCTGGTGGATGGATGCTTCGGAACCCGACATTCTTTCAAATGCCAGCATTGCATATCGTAAAAAACTATCTACACCGACAGCTCTTGGTCCCTCAACCTTATATTTCAACACTTATGCCCTGGTCAACGCAATGGCTATATATAACGGCCAGCGTTCAGTAGATCCCGATACAAGGGTATTCCTTCTTACCCGCTCTGGATTTGCGGGATTACAAAGATATTCAACTGCCACCTGGAGCGGTGATATAGGAACCCGGTGGGAGGATATGAAAGCCCAGATACCGGCGGGACTCAATTATGCAATGTCGGGAATACCATACTGGACATTCGACATTGGTGGCTTTTGTGTTGAGGGCAGGTATACAAGGGCAAAGGAAGGTTCAGAAGACCTTGAGGAATGGAGAGAGCTAAATACACGCTGGTACCAGTTCGGCGCATTCTGCCCCCTTTTCCGTAGCCATGGGCAATATCCCCTGCGCGAAGTGTACAATATTTCACCTGAGGGACATCCTGCTTATGAAAGCATGGTATATTATGACAGACTGAGATACTATCTTATGCCTTATGTATATTCACTGGCTGGACTGACATATTTCAACGATTATACAATAATGAGGGCAATGGTGATGGATTTTGGAGATGATAAGAAGGTAGAAAATATTGGTGACCAGTATATGTTCGGTCCATCAATACTTGTTGCACCTGTTTACCGGTACAAGGCTCGATCGCGTAAAGTATATCTTCCTTCAACATGCGGATGGTACGATCTCTATTCAGGGAAATATTTAACCGGAGGTCGGGAGATCAATGCTGATGCCCCCTATGAACGGATGCCACTCTTTATTAAGGAAGGATCAATAATTCCCATCGGTCCTCAGATACAATATACTGATGAAAAACAGGCCGATCCTGTGATGTTGTATATTTATGGTGGCAGGAATTGTGCCTTTACACTTTACGAGGATGAGGGTACTAATTACAATTACGAGAATGGAGCATGGAGTACAATAAAGTTCAGCTATGATGATAAAAACCAGCAGCTCACAATAGGTGAAAGAAATGGAGAATTCGAGGGGATGTTAAAAACAAGAACATTTAAAATCAAATGGGTAAGTGAGGTATATCCTGTTTCATTTGACCCTGATATAAAGCCTGATGCAGTTGTAACATATAAAGGTAATCAGGTATCTGTTGAAAAAGAATAAATGGACTAATTACAAATTTTATAAACCTATCATTATAAAATTGATTACTTTTGAAAATATGGGAAAAGATTCTTCGCTTCACTTCGTTTCGCTCTGAATGACTGTTATTTAATATATTTGGGGGTGGTGGTGGAGGGTGGCTGCCCCCTCCATCCACCTCCACCCTCTATCCTGTAAAGCTCCGGTGACACATGTCATTCCGAACGTTTTAACCACCGAATCCGCCGACTGGCGGAGAAGGTGGTAAGTGAGGAATCTCTTACTATTATGCAGTATCTATTAAAACTTATATATAATGAAACAAACTGGTATTCTTATAATTCTGATAATGACTTTGTTAAGTTGTCAGAAAACACCATCAGATTTGGAATTGCCATCACTGATAGGTAATAATATGATCCTTCAGCAAAACAGTGATGTAAAGATATGGGGTACTGCAAATCCAGGTCACAGAATAAATGTTGTTGCAAGCTGGGATGCGAAAGAAGGTACAAAAACGGGGAAAGATGGGAAATGGCTTGTAACATTACCATCTCCTGCAGCCGGCGGGCCTTATACAATGACAATATCATCCAGAGATACAAGTATTGTTATTTATGAGATCCTTTCAGGTGAGGTATGGTTTTGTTCCGGACAGTCGAATATGGAAATGCCGCTGGAGGGTTGGCCTCCTAACGACACTATAATGCATTCGGAAGAAACCATTCGGTCAGCTGTTTTGCCTGAAATACGGCTGTTTAACGTACAGCGAAAATTTTCTGGTGAGCCGCTTGAGGATTGTACAGGGCAGTGGGGAAAATGTGATCCTTCAACGGTGAGACAATTCAGTGCAACTGCATTTTTCTTCGGCAAAAAACTATATGATGAGCTTCATGTGCCTGTCGGACTTATAGAATCGGCATGGGGAGGAACACCTGCTGAATCATGGATATCATCTTCGGCACTTGTAACGGCAGGAGAATTTACAGATATAATAAACTCAATAAAAGAATCAATACCTCTTCAGCATGATTATCAGGAGTGGCTAGAAGGGCATGAACAACTGGAAACAGGACCATCCGGAGCCGATCAATGGAAAGATTTGGATTTTAATGATGAAAATGTCCCTTCAGCAGATTTTGATGACAGCAGTTGGCCTGTAATAGATCTTCCGATGCAATTTGAAAGAGTAACAGGTGCCTTTGACGGTGCAGTATGGTTTCGCAAAGACATTGAAATTCCTGCAGGTTTTCAGGGTAAAGACCTTGTACTTTCATTAGGTCCCATTGATGATATGGACCGCACATATTTCAACGGAACCCTGGTTGGGGCCACCGAAGAGTCAGGTCATTGGCAGGTAAACAGAGATTATAATATTCCTTCTGATCTGGTACAGGAAGGTGTCAATACTATCTCTGTCAGGGTGCTCGACACACAGGGAGGAGGCGGAATATGGGGTGCCCCCGGCTCTATGAAAATATCAGTGAAAGGTGGAAGGCAGACACCTGTAGATATTGGCGGAGAATGGAAATATCAACCGGTTGCCGAACTGGTTGGGAACAGGTTATATATTTTTGATGTAGCAGATAATGAATTTGATACAAAAGAAAGGCCTGTCTCAATTAACGCATACACACCAACTGTTTTATACAACGGGATGGTTAATCCTGTTGTAAATTACGTGATTAAAGGGGCTATCTGGTACCAGGGAGAAGCAAATGTGGGACGGGCAGATCAATATGAAAAGATCTTTCCCCTGATGATACAGAATTGGCGCGACGCATGGAGTATACCTGATTTTCCTTTCTACTACGTTCAGATTGCACCTTATGTATATTCACATGTTGACTCCACTGAATCTGCTTTTTTACGTGAAGCCCAAAAGAGTGCTCTGCAACTGCCAAATACAGGTATGGCTGTGACACTCGATATAGCAACAGTGATGAATATTCATCCACCCTATAAAAAAGAGGTTGGAGAAAGGCTGGCGTTTCTTGCACTTAATAATGACTATGGAATAAACGTACCTTGTGTCGGGCCTGTATATAAATCAATAACAATCGACGGTAGTACGATAAAGGTACAGTTTGATAATATTGAAGAGGGACTGGTTGCCAGGAATGGAAGGCTGAAAGAATTTGAAATAGCAGGTAAAGACGGGAAATATGTCATGGCGAGTGCCGGAATAGTAAATAACGAAATAGTTGCCTATTCACCGCTTGTTCCTGAGCCTGTTTCTGTAAGGTATTGCTGGCGTAACGGAGCAGAATCATCACTCTTTAACAGCGCAGGAATGCCTGCATGGCAATTCAGCACGAAATAGCCGGCCATGAAATTATTGAAAACCAATGGAAATATAAATTATTAACAAATGAACAAAACATTTATTCTGTCACTCGCACTGGTTGTATTTGCATTTACAGGAATCTCATGCAACCGGTCATCAAAAAATAAAGAAATGGTAAAAAAAGAACATTATGGCAAGTATCTGGGTAAAGACGTATTTCTTTTTACCCTTACCAACAAGAATGACAATGTACTTAAGCTGACAAACTATGGTGCAAGAATCACATGGGTTGAAGTTCCTGATAAAGAAGGAAGAAAGGATAATGTAACGTTTGGATTTGGAACGTTTGAAGAAATGATAAATGGGGATCCCTATTTCGGTTCTGTTGCAGGTCGTTATGCCAACAGGATTGCAAAAGGTAAATTCACTCTCGACGGCAAAGAGTATACCCTGGTTCTTAATAACGGACCCAATGCTCTCCACGGCGGCCCGGGAGGATGGCATAGTGTTGTTTGGGATGCCTCGATACAGGAAGATGCAGAATATCCTTCCGTAAAATTTACATATTTAAGTCCCGACATGGAAGAAGGATATCCCGGCAATATGAATGTGGAAGTTTTATATACCTGGAACGATAAAGATGAAATAATCATTGATTACAAAGTGACGACTGATAAAAAGAGTGTGCTTAACATAACCAACCATGCATATTTTAATTTACACGGTGCAGGTAATGGTGATATTCTTGATCATGAGCTTACAATAAATGCAAAATATTTTACTCCTGTCGATTCCACGCTGATCCCGACAGGTGAGCTCAGACCTGTTTCAGGGACTCCCTTTGACTTTACTACACCTCATGCTGTAGGAGAAAGGATCAATGAAGATTATGATCAGCTGAAGTTTGGTGGAGGTTATGATCATAATTTTGTTATTGATGTTAAACTGGATGTGGATGCTTCTGTTTATGATCCTGTTACAGGCAGGCTTCTTGAGGTTATCACAAATCAACCGGGGATCCAGTTCTATTGTGGCAACTTCCTTGATGGATCACTTATCGGTTATGACGGTAAACCATATAATTACAGATCAGGACTGTGCCTTGAAACACAACACTATCCTGACAGCCCCAATCATCCGGAATTCCCGTCAACATTTTTAAATCCCGGTGATGCTTTTTTGTCGAGGACTATTTACAGGTTTTCTGTGAAATAAAGAGTAAATTCATGTACTCACCCCCGCAGGGGGGATGAGTACATGTAGAACAAAAACAAATATTAGATTAATATTCATAATATGAACCCTAATATAAAATCTTTAAAAATGAAAAATTATTCCTTCTTAATTTTTATGCTTTTTTTGTTGTTGTCCTCCAGGACATCAGCACAGGACAGCTCAGATGATTTCCCTTTCAGGAATACATCATTATCATTTGAGGTAAGGGTCGATGATCTTATCTCAAGGATGACCCTTGAGGAAAAAGCTGATCAGCTTCTTTATACAGCACCCGCTATTCCGCGTCTCGGGATTCCCGCATATAACTGGTGGAACGAGGCACTTCACGGAGTTGCAAGGGCTGGCTATGCAACTGTTTTTCCACAGTCAATAACCATTGCGAATTCATGGGATGAAAGTCTTATGTATGATGTGGCAAATACAATATCAGATGAGGCCAGGGCAAAATACCATGAATTCCAGCGGAGAGGAAAAACAGGTATATATCAGGGGCTTACATTCTGGTCGCCTAATATAAATATTTTCCGTGATCCCCGCTGGGGAAGGGGACATGAAACTTATGGCGAAGACCCGTTCCTTACTGGTGCTATGGGATCTCAATTTGTCTTAGGACTTCAGGGTGATGATCCCAGGTATCTTAAAGTTGTGGCAACTGCAAAACATTATGCGGTTCATTCAGGCCCTGAACCATTGAGACATAAATTTAATGCGAAGGTGAGTGAGGTTGACCTCAGGGAGACCTATCTTCCTGCTTTCCGGACTCTTATTGTCGATGCAGGTGCATATTCCGTAATGGGTGCATACAATATGTTCAGGGATTTTCCATGTTGCGCGAATCCTGAACTTTACAGTATTCTGAGAGATGAATGGAAATTCCAGGGATATATCGTATCCGATTGCTGGGCTATATCTGATTTTTATAAGTTCCAGAATTTCTCCTTAGATGCCGCAGAGGCAGCAGCAGCAGCAGTAAAGGCAGGTACAGACCTGGAATGCGGTTTCGACTATAAAAATCTTATGACAGCCGTGGAGAGAGGACTTTTAACAGAAGACGACATAGACATCGCTGTAAAAAGAATATTCACAGCCCGTTTTAAACTGGGTATGTTCGACCCTGACCATATAGTACCTTATGCACAGATACCATTTTTTGTAAATTGTTCAGACTATAATAATTCACTGGCAAGACTTGCAGCACAAAAATCAATGGTTCTCCTTAAGAATAATGACAATATTCTGCCTCTTGATAAAAATATCGGAACAATTGCTGTAATAGGTCCGAATGCAGATAACTTTGAATCACTTATAGGAAATTATAACGGTATCCCTGTTAATCCTGTAACAATATTGGGAGGTATTAGGAATAAATTACAACCTGAGACAAAAATACTATATGCCGAAGGCAGTGATCTTGCGGAAGATGTTCATAATCTTATTGTTATACCTTCACGATATCTTCAAGCTCCTGACGGAAGACAGGGAGCCCTGGGCGAGTACTTTAATAACCGTGACATGCAGGGAGAACCATTATTTACAAGGATTGATGACCAGATAAATTTTTACTGGGAACATCTTTCACCTCACCCTGATATGCCTGATGATGATTTCGGTGTAAAATGGACAACTTATCTGGTGGCTCCGGAAACAGGTACCTATGCGCTTGGCAGCTGGGGATCATCTTTTTATGAGGTATACTTTGAAGGTAAGAAGATCATTTCGGAAAGGAATGAACATCATGCTTTCCATAAAGAGTATAGTGTGGATCTTGAGGAAGGGAAAAAATATAAGGTGGAAGTCCTGTATAAGAACTTTGCCGGTGATGCTGACATGAAACTATTATGGGCGCCTCCAAGGCCAAATCTTATGGAAGAGGCTGTGAGTGTTGCAGAAAAAGCAGATGTGGTAATCCTGGTGCTGGGTCTTTCACAGAGACTTGAAGGAGAGGAGATGTCGATAAAAATAGATGGATTTCTGGGTGGTGACCGTACCAACCTTAACCTTCCGGAAGTCCAGGAACAGTTGCTGAATGATATAATTGCGACAGGCAAACCTGTTATTGTTGTCCTTGCTAACGGGGGAGCCTTGTCGGTTAACAATGCCCAGGAAAAGGCAGCAGCCGTGTTGCTGGCAGGTTATGGTGGACAGCAGGGAGGTAATGCTGTTGCTGATGTACTTTTCGGAGATTATAACCCTGCAGGGAGACTCCCTGTAACATACTATAAATCAATTGATCAGCTGCCTCCATTTGAAAACTATGATATGACCGGTAAAACCTACAGGTTCTTTAAACAGGAACCTTTATATCCGTTCGGATATGGTCTTAGTTATACATCATTCAGCTACAGTGATCTGGTATTACCACAGAAAAGTGTTTCAGGGTCTATGGTAAATGTGAAGGCAACTGTAACAAATACAGGTAGATATGAAGGTGATGAAGTTGTTCAGCTTTATCTGACCGACGAAAAGGCAACAACACCCCGTCCTGTTCATCAGCTTGAAGGATTTCAAAGGATATCCCTGAAGCCGGGAGAAAGCAAAATTGTTGAATTTACCCTAAGTCCAAGACAATTCTCGATTATAAATAGTAAGGATAAAAGAGTAATTGAACCGGGCTGGTTCACTATTTCGGTAGGAGGGAAACAACCTGGATTCGAAGGTTATCTTGATCCGCAGTTTACAGAAGTCCTTACAGGCAGGATAAGGCTTACAGGGAAAGAGGTTACTTTTGAAAACTAGTGCTTCCGAAATCTGAAAATAACAGGCTTATTATATTTAGAATTATATAAACAACAAGAAATAGCTGATTCAATGAAGTCATATATAATTCTATTATGAAAAGTATTCTGTTATTATCATCTATTGTAATATTTCTGGCAGCTGCCTGCACAGGAAACAGGTCTGATAGTACTGACTTTAATTCATACCTGTATGACCACAAACCCATGCCAATGGATACTGTAAACAGTATCCAGCATAAATGGGACCACAAGGAAGTCTTCGAAACCCTTAAGCTCGATGGCGCTGAATCACTCGAAAACTGGGAACTCTCCTTTGGCAGAAGAGAAAATGTAGGGGAAATAAACCTTTCAGATGAACAGGTTTACGAAGGGAATAGTTCCATTAAATTTGTATGCCCCACTAAATTACCCGAAGATCTGGGGACCGGAGGACGATACTGGGGACGACAGAACCTTACCAGGCTTTTTGATTCTGAGGATTTCTCGGAATACAACCGTATAGCAGTAAACATCCACCCTGTATTCAAGGGTTTCAGAAAGCTCTATCTTACAATGATATTGCATAACGATGAAAATGTACCCGACAGGTATGGCAAGGAAGGATGGCACACTGTCATGCTTCAGAACAACCGCTGGAACAAACTGGTGATGGAAATACCACATCTTCCACATGATCAGGTAAATGGAATCACAATAAGCTACGGACTTCAGGGTAATGAACCCGATGCTGCTGATACGATAATCTATTATATTGACAACCTGATGCTTGAAAAAGTTGATGCTGACTATTATGAAGGCTGGGGTACCGATGACGCAATTTCTTTTTCACACTCCGGCTATAACAGCAAGGAAAGTAAAACAGCTTTTACATCGCTGGAAGGAGGTGATATGTTTAAGGTGGTAAACATTGCCAATGACGAAATTGTACTGGAGAAAGAGATTAACTCCCAGACAAGCCATGCCGGTACTTTTAATGTTTTTGACTTTTCGGAAGTTACAGCCCCGGGCAGATATAAGTTAGTATATGGGAATACTGAATCAGAACCTTTTCCGATAAATGACAATGTATGGATTTCAATAATTGAGAAGATTACTAACCAGTTTTATCTCCAGCGATGCGGATACGACCAGCCCGGTATTCACCTTAAATGTCATCAGGACTGGTATATTGTATATAAAGAGGACACAATAATAATGGCAGGAGGCTGGCATGATGCCGGCGACCTGTCACAGTCGTACTGGCAGACTGCAAGTGCCACGGCAGCTTTCTTCAGACTTGCACGCCAGTACAGGAAGGAGAATAAAAAATTGTCTGACCGCCTTATAGAGGAAGGATTATGGGGTCTTGACTGGCTCCATAAGAACCGCTTCGACAGTCTGCAGATAATCAGCTGGACAACAATGGATAGTTATACTGATAATGTTATAGGCAATTTTGATGATAAACATATACAACCGGGACGCAGAATCAACTCTAATGATAATTTCCATTCAATTATTGCTGATGTTGAGGCAGCTCTGACACTTGAAAAAATAGATACGGAACTTGCTGAAAGATGCAGACAGAATGCAACAGAATATTGGAACCTGCTGTCTGAAACTCAACAGAGATGGAACACCGAGCGGCTTACACTTGCCATACTGGCAGGGGCAAAATTGTATGGCCTGACACAAGATGAAAAGGTTAAGGATATGACACTTGCCTATGCTGATTCAATCCTTGTTCACCAGCAGACAGAACCTATGGACTGGAGTATTCCTCTTAAGGGGTTTTTCTATAGTACAAGTAATACTGACAGGTTTTTCGGGCATAACCACAGCTGTGTTGCGGCATCACCGATCCTCGGACTTGTTGAACTGTGCATTCTCTTTCCTGATCATGATAACTATGATAAATGGTACAGATCAGTAGAACTGCATGCCGATTACCTGAAGACAATTGCCAGGCTTACATCACCTTATTTTATGATTCCAGCAAATATTTATAAGCTGAACGGATCGGAGGATGATGCACAAATAGTGAACGGTTTAAAACTGGATGATGAACACTACCTCAGGATGTTCCCTGTATGGCAGGCATTCAGAGGTAATAGTTCGGTAATTCTGTCTCCTGCAACGGGACTGGCCTCTGCCAACCGTCTTATAAAGAATCCCGAGATGCATAAAATAGCCCTTGCACAGGCAGAATGGATGCATGGGAAAAATCCTTTCAGCCAGAGCCTTATGTACGGTGAAGGTTACGATTTCTCACCACAATATGCAGTTTTCACAGGTGATATCGTCGGAGGATATCCAGTGGGTATTCTCACCAGGGATGATCTCGATATTCCATACTGGAAAGCATCTGTCCTTCATAATTATAAGGAATTATGGGGGCAGCCTGCATTCCGCATGATGGAATTATTATACTTCCTGAGCGAATAGAATTGTCCTGAAGTGAAGGGGATCACAGCCTTTTTTTATATGTGTTCGACGGAAAGAACAAAGCAGGAACAGCCAATGTGCCCTTTTATGTAAAATGACTTATAATGTAAATGTAGTTGATCATAACCTTAAAACTTAATTACTAATGAAATCACCTAAAGTATTAATAACCTCGTTGTTGCTTTTAAGTTTTGGATTTATATCAGCTCAATCAGGTAACACTAAAAGCGAATCAGTATATACACTGAGACCAAATGATCACGAAGCACTCTATTTCACTCAGGAAAACTTTAACATAAAAGCTGATGGTAAAATGGATGTATCCGAAGCACTCCAGTCAGCTATAAATAAGGTTAAAACAGAACAGGGTTTCGGTATACTTTTTATTCCCGAAGGTAAATATCTGATAAGTAATACTATTTATGTCCCTGCTTCAGTACGCCTGATCGGATATGGTAAGACACGCCCTGAGATAATCCTGGGTAAAAAATCCTCCGGATTTCAGGAACCTGATCCTGAAGATCCTTATGGAGAGAGTTATATGATATATTTTACCGGGAGAATAGTAACTGAAGGAGCACAGCCCAGGGATGCCGGTGCAGGTACGTTTTACAGTGCATTATCTAACATCGACCTCAGAATAGAGAGTGGAAATCCGAATGCCGTTGCATTGCGGACACACTATGCACAGCATGGATTTATCAGTCACTGTATGATCAATATAGGAAGTGGGAAAGCAGCCATACAGCCTCATAACACGGGTCTTGCTATAGTAAACATGCATGTAAAGAATGTACCGGTGGCTGTTGAAATACGTGAAAACGATATTGACCGTCTTTACATGGAGAATTGTCTTTTCGATAATGTAAAGGAAGCTGGTGTTGTTATAAGCAGAAGGCTAAGTACACTTACACAGGTCAACCTGCTTAATGTCGATTGCAGGAATGTTCCGGTACTTGTCAAATACGGTGAAACAGGCAAGGAGGAAAAACCGGGATTGAAAACCTATAAGGTGAACGAATTTACTTACGGTCTTATCATGGACAATATGACTGCAACTCCGGAAATTAAAATGGTGAGTGATATAGTACCGCTGCAAAAGTTTCCGGCTAAACTTGAAAAGGATATTCCTGAATTACCGCCAATGGAAACCTGGGTTAATATAAAGGAATTAGGTGCCAAAGGTGACGGAGAGACAGATGACACGAAGGTTTTCAGGGATGCAATAGCCATGTATGACAATATTTATGTCCCTCAGGGCTGGTACAGGTTTACAGGTACTCTGAAGATGCGTCCCGGTACAAAGTTGATAGGATTACACCCATTTGCCACACAGTTTATTCTAAAGGAAAGTGAACCTGCATTCAGCGGCTTCGGAGGACCTGTACCACTTCTCGAATCATCTGAAGGAGGAGATGATATCCTTAATGGTATCGGTCTCTTTACAGGAGGATTTAACTATCGTGCAGTGGCATGTAAATGGATGGCAGGAGAAAAATCACTTATGAACGATGTCAAGTTTGTAGGCGGTCACGGAACATTGAGAAGACCCCGTCCGGAAGATGCAGGCAGGCAATCTGGTTCTTCCGGCCGAAGCAGACAACGGGCAATCAGCACACCTACAAATCCGGTAGCAATACAGGGTAAAGACCAGGCCTGGGATAACCAGTACTGGAGCCTGTGGATAACAAACAACGGCGGAGGTACTTTTAAGGATATATGGACTGCTGATACTTATGCATCCAGTGGACTATTTGTAACCAATACTTCCACACCCAGCCGTATCTATGCAATGTCACTTGAACATCATGTCCGTAATGAAGCAACATTCAGGAATATATCAAACTGGAAGATATATGCATTTCAGCTTGAGGAGGAGAGTAGGGAAGGTGTTGATTGCCAGCCGGTTGATTTGATAGACTGCAGAAATATAATGTTTGCCAATATATGGCATTTCAGGGTTATCAGGGTCAATACTCCCAGACCAACCGGAGCACGATTATGGAATTGCGAAAATATAGTAATAAGGAATTCACATGCATACGGACAGGTAATGTTCGTTACAGAAGTCCCATATTATGATGTCAACAAGGATCTGAAAGCATTTCCCTGGGAAATAGCTAAACTTACTGTTACAGGGAAGGAAGAACCCAAAAACAAATTAACCCACCAACCCGGGAAAGTTGAAAAACTGGCATCGGAATTTGAATTTGCACAGGGGATAACATCTGACAGTAAGGGTAATATTTATTTTTGCGAGACAAGGTTAAGCCATATTTACAAATGGTCGGCTGAGACAGGTACTATAAGCCTTCTTGCTGATCTTGGCTGGAATCCCTTCACACTGGCAACAGATACAAAGGATAATCTGCTTGTAGTTCACAGGTATGATCCTCAACCTGGTTTTATGGTAAATGGTGAACAGGAAACAGTTGAAAGGCTTGCTGATGATTACCCGGGTTACAGTGGCTGGGGTAACAGTGGCTGGGCTACATACGCCTATACTATTGATCCTGATGATCCGGGTGATTCATTTAAACCTTTGAAAAGAATAAAATCGGCTGAGGTGAAGAATATTCGTAAACTGCTATACCCCTCAAGCCGCTGGAGAAATGATTTTACAACAGCCATAGTCTATACTCCGGAAAACTATTTCGTAGCTCCCGATGGAATAACCTATGTCCCTGAGACATATGATCTTGGTCGTAGTGCATCTCTTTCAGAGGCAATGCCTGGTAAAGAGATTTATATTGCCGACGAAATGTTGAAAAGAGTGGTCAAACTGAATGTAGAAGCTGATGGAAAACTTTCCGGAATGCAGGATTTTGTACAGCAGCAGGGAGAATTTTCGCAGGCTGTTGACAAGGAGGGTAATGTCTATATTGCCGATGGTATGATCCATATTTATGATAAAAACGGGAATAAAAAAGGTGTTATCGAAGTTGAAGAACGTCCGATATCACTTACATTCGGGGGTAAGGATGGAAAAACACTCTTTATAACTTCGCGTACATCCCTGTTCTCTGTAAAGGTTAACTGAAATGTTGAAAACAGCAATAATTCTTAAAATAAACCTTATCGGATTCGATTAATGGATTTCAATTCTTACCTTTAAACCAATAACTACTAAAACAATTAATCGATATTTTTAATCGCTAAACCTTATTATAATGAAAAAGAATAATCTAGTTTTTCGATTAGTACTTATTTTGTTTTTTGGCGCAGGATTATATTTTAATGCTTCCGGCCAGTTCAGGAACAGGGTTATCTCACCCGAAGTATCACCTGATAATACAATTACATTCCGCCTTTTTGCTCCTGATGTTGAAAGTGTCAGGCTTTATGGAGAATGGTTAACAGATTTCAGGCAACTTGAAACTTTGCAAAAAAATGATACCGGTTTATTCGAGGTAACTGTTGGACCGGTTCCACCCGAGATTTATGGTTATAGTCTGATTGTTGACGGAGTCAGCATAATTGATCCATCAAATCCTCTTGTGCGACGTGATGGTCAGAGGAACGCAAGCCTGGTACTTGTGCCGGGTGAGGAATCTGCACTTTACGGTGTGGAGAAAGTGCCTCATGGCACACTGTCAAAGGTTTGGTACAATTCACCAACACTCGATATGGACAGAAGAATGTATGTTTACACACCTCCTGGTTATGACGATAGTAAGGAATCATACCCGGTTCTCTATCTTCTTCATGGAGGAGGAGGAGATGAAGATGCATGGACAACAATGGGGAGAACTCCGTATATTCTTGATAACCTGATAGCACAGGGCAATACAAAACCGATGATTGTTGTGATGCCAAATGGTAATGCATACCAGGCAGCTACACCGGGTGAAGCTCCTGAAGGTACTGGAAGCATTCGGCCAGCTGATTATATGAGCTACAGAGGCAAGTTTGAAGAGAGCCTGGCAAAAGATATAATCCAATATATTGAATCACACTACCGTGTGTTGAAAAACAAAGATAGTCGTGCAATTGCTGGATTATCAATGGGTGGAG
>CAZOZU010000005.1:0-18390 GCA_964584355.1 uncultured Rikenellaceae bacterium | reverse complement strand
TCTTAAAAGTATCATCAGGATCGGTAACATAGACTTTGAAGGAGAGATGTCGAAAGATACGGAAGGATCTGATTTTATAAAATCAATCCTTCTGGATGATAACCCGGGACCGGTTTACATGCAGGCCTGGGGAGGAACCAATACAATCGCCCGTGCCCTTAAATCAATAGAAGATCAGTATAAAGGATCAACGGATTGGGATGAGATATATAATAAGATCTCTGAAAAGGCAGTATTGTATTTAATCCTCGACCAGGACGCAACCTATAAAAAATATATCGCCATACACTGGCCTGGCATCAAGACGATTTACAATTCTTCTCAATTCGGGAGTCTTGCATACTGGTGGTACAGGGTCATTCCGGAGGAATTGAGGATTTACATGGATGGAAAATGGTTTTCGGAGAATATCCTTTTCAATCATGGCCCCTTGCTCGAAGCTTATTATACATGGGGCGACGGAAGGCAAGTTACAGGCGACCCGGAACATACTCATGGAGATCCGCAGGAAGCCGAAAAACAGGGCCGAATGCAATATGATTTCATCTCCGAAGGAGATTCTCCTGCTTACCTTTACCTTGTGGATTTCGGTTTACGGAGTATGGAAAATCCATCATACGGTGGACTGGGCGGACGTTTTGTACAGTCTGATACACTTCCAAGCCTATGGGAAGATGGAAGGAATGTTGCAGATTTCAATCCCTATACAGGAAAACCAGAATCATCATATCCGCAGGTAAGATGGATAGTAACTCTGCAGAATGATTTTGCAGCCAGGGCCGACTGGTGTATCAAAGAATACAGCGAGGTAAATCACGCACCTGTTGTCAGGTTAAAGTGCCCGGCAGATATAACCGGCCAGCCTGGTGATAAAATAAAGCTCCGGGGAACAGCAAAAGATTATGACGGAGATCTGCTAAAATATTTATGGTGGCAATACAGGGAAGCAGGTACTTTAAATGATCCTTTAACATTTGAAAACTCAGAAAAAAAGAGTGCTTCGCTGGTTATTCCTGCTGATGCAAAACCTGATGAAACCATTCATATAATATTGGAGGTTACAGATGACGGAATACCAAACCTGACAAGGTATAAGCGTGTTCTTATTACTGTAAGGTGATCTTATTCCATCACCAGCGGGAAATCATGTCCCATTGAGAAGGTGCTTGGAAACTGTTTGTGCCTGATAAGATTGAATGATACCTCGGGTACCTGGTCGTCGATATATGACTTTATCTCATATATTGTGACCTTTGAATCAGCAGGTGCACCATCAGCTTTACCGTTGAGAGCTTCAAGCAGGACATATGTAAATACTCCATGTCCCAGGCTTTTTATTTCAGCCGACTGCTGCTCGCTTTCCGATGAGGCCATCACATGTACCCCTGAACTACGTGATAGCTGGGCAAGGGCTTTCTCCTCCGAAGCACCACGCATGGCCAGTGTCTGGACAGAGCTTCCTGAATGACAGGCATCCATAAATACTACCTGTTTTAATGCCGGAAGCTGTTTGAATCTCTCCTGTAATTCATCCACCCGAAGTGCATCACTGAGTTTATCTTGCTGGTATAGCCCCGTTATCTCTGAAGTGATAAAATAAAATATCCCGTTATCAGTGCTCCCGTGTCCTGCATAAAAGAATATAAATACATCCTCCTTCTTCATAGTACTGCTTATTTCATCAATTGCTGAAAGGATCTTTTCTTTGGTTGCATTGCCATCAAACAAGGTAATGGAGTGGATCTTGTTGAAAAGCTTTCCTGCATTTTTATCTATGAATTCTGCAAAAGCCCGGGCATCAGGGCGGGCATAGGTAAGGGTAAGGTTCTCATTTTGGTATTTGTTGATCCCGATACTTAATAAATAACAATCGGAGGTTTTCTGCAATCCTTTATAAATAAGACTTATATTGTCAGGTATAGATTCGATGTTGTCATTGCTGAATGCCGAAACCGATATGTCATTTTTACCGGGAATAAGATTAACACTGAAGGTCTTCATTGCATACTGACCCTCTTTCGTCATTCTTCGCAGATCCGAGGCATCCACTTCCTGCCGTTTACCATTATGCATTACCTTGAACTCACTTACACCGCCTCCCCGGTTTGTGACCTTCACCATGAATGAAGCAAGGTGGTCATCCATGACCGTACCATTTTCTGGAAGAACAATCTTCACTTCCGGTGGCGGAGATTTCTCAATCGTACGAACAATGTCCTGCCTGAAAGCAGTGGTGTTTTTATCAAAGGCTTCTGTATATAATCCCGGCCTGTAGAATTCATTAAAGAATTGACCTATTGAATATACTTCCGTCCCTTTAACGAAGGAGATTGAATTGAAAGCGCCTTCAGAGGCATCGAAATACCCCTGCGGATTCTTAATGAACCAGTCATTCTCATTAAGAAATATCATGGATACTATCTCTGTTTTTTCCGGCAGATCCCATATCCTTATTGATCCGTCACGGCTACCGGAGATTATGTGTTGAAGGTCACCTGTGATATTAACATCACCCACACCCCCCTGGTGTCCGGCAAGCTCGCATATTAATTCACCTGTTGATACATCCCACTCCTTAACAAGGAAATCATCACCTCCCGACACAATGTATTTACCTGAAGGATCAAATTTTGCATTATATACTCCTCCCTCATGGGCTCTTATCCTTAAAACCTGCAGGCCGGAATAAAAATCCCATACCCTGATTGATCCATCCCAGCCGGAGGTTATTATTTTATCTCCATCAGGACTCAGGTTAATCGAATTTACCAGGTTAGTATGTCCGGTAAACAGCCTTATCTCCTGCCCGGTATCTATTTCTGTAAGTTTTAGTTTCCTGTCGAGCCCGGCTGAAATGAAATAAACACCGTTGGATGAGAATTTTACCTGGTAAACACCCATTCTGTTATGCGGAGAAACAGCCTGTATTCTTTTACCGGTTTCGATATCCCATATATATACATATCCACCCCAGTCGGCTGTTGCAAGCATCTTGCCATCAGCACTTATATCCACTGAAAATATTGCCAGTTTTTCATCTCGGAATCTTATTGTCTGTACGGAATCTCCTGTTTCCACATTCCAGACAATTGCTTTACCGTCAAGGCCCCCGGTGGCGAGGTATTTCCCGTCAGGGCTGAAGCAGAGGCTTATCACCATACTGTTGTGTCCCTTCAGGGTTGCATACACACGGCCTGTTTTAAAATCGATGATCTTAGCATTGTTTCCTGTTCGTCCTACGGCGATATATTTGCCGTCAGGACTTAGTTTCGCTTCATTGACAAGTGCCGCCCAGTACATATACGAATCTGTCAGTATCCGTTCATCAACCTGGTTTAAATAACCTTCAAGTGTTATTATTTTATCTCCGGAAGTTATATCCCAAATCTCTGCAGTTCGCTTCTCACTTCCGGTTATCAAATGTTTGCCATCAGGACTTATTGCCAAAGCCAGGGTTTTATTCTGTGAATAGTCCCCCGCCTGTGTAAGCATAAGACCTGTTTTAATCTCCCAGACCTTTGCAACGCCATATTCAATAGCAGCCACATATCTTCCATCATTACTTACGGTTAAGCCTTCGAGGGAGCCTCCCCGGCCATATAATTCCCTGACAAGGGCTCCTGAAGTACGGTCAAACATTTTTATGGAATCTGTTCGGGCTGTAAAAATGTATTTATTGTCAGAGGTTATCATCGCTTCAGCGATACAGGAAGTGCATGATGTCCTTGTTTTCTTGAATTTCTTTATCTCATCACCTGTTTTTGCATCCCACAGGATCGCAGTGTTATCACCCACTCCGGCAATAATGAATTTAGCGTCACTACTGTAAGCAACAGACCCTGATTCAGGATAGGCAAATCCCCTGGCTGATAAAAGATCTTTTGGTTCAGCTGTAAATTCACGGATTTTTTCGCCTGTATTGATATCCCGGACCGATACACCTGATTTACGGCTGCCTGTAACGATCTCTGTTCCATCAGGATGAAAAGAGGCACAGGTAAACCTGTCCTCAGGGAGCTTCATTCTTCTCATCTCCTTCCCTGTAGCTATATCCCATAGTATTATTGTTCCGTCCTCACTGAGAGAAAGTATACTATTTCCCTGTCTGTTAAACTCAACATAAGAGATACCTGAAGAGCTACCCCGGAATGAGCGGATCTGTTTCCCGTCGGTGGCGCGCCATAAGATGATTGTCTTGTCTGAACTCCCGGTAGCAATGAACTGCCCGTCGTAACTGGTGTAAACAGTTGTAACAGCAGCATAATGTCCCGCCTGGATAACTGTTTCAACCGATTGGGAAACAGCTTTTCCTGCTATTACAGTTAAACCAAGAAGCAATAATATTCTAATCCTTGAAAACATAGCTCATGGAGATTTTTAATAAAGTTACTGCTTTTTAAATAAATACCTCATCACCCGGGGGGCTGTTGAAAAAACCCACCCCAAACCCTCCGCTATCGCGGAGCAGGCTCTCCGAGGAGGGGATTTTATTTTCTGCAAGATCGCAAGATTGCATGATTGCACGATTTATTTTCTGGCAGGGATTTTGTTATAATTCATTGTCAGACCTGTAACTAAAATATTTTATAAAATATTCATTACCTAATCAACTCTAAATCTTTAAAACCATGAAATCTAATTTAAGCAAACAACTGTTAATCATTGGATTATTGTTAATCCTATTTTCAGGGTATGATCTTGTTGGTCAGGATTCCATCGCCCTGAAATCACAGATGCTGGATGTGAAACTACAGCTTCTCGATTCAAAGCTCGATCTGCTTGATACCAAGATCAAACTGTGGGAAGCCAAGCCTAAAGAGCTTGATAATAAGCTTAACGAAATCGATAGTAAGGTAAATTCCATGGATTTCGATCCGCAGATGATGACAAGTAAGATCAACGAAATGGATTCACTGATGAAGATACCTCGTCCGGAGTATATTCCTGTCGAAGTCAGGCAGCAACAATCTGGTACTGAAGAAGAGAGACCTGAATTTATTGCCGATTATAAATCTGCAATAATGCTTGATCCTGTTCGCCTGATGGAAGGGACTTTTTATCTTTCATACGAAAGGATACTTACACATTCATTTTCATTCAGTGTGGGTGGAATGGCAACCTATTCGACCAGCCAGGGATTGTCGAATTATTTTTTCTCAAACCAGGATTTTGCATACCTGAATTCTGCAACTATGGAATACCAGGTATATACAGGTGAAGTAATTTCCGGAGGAGGTTTAAACGTACAGGCCAGAAATTACTTACTGGCAAACCATCCCGGGAAAAAAAGAGCACCTCTTGGATTATATGCGGCTCCACAGTTTATGTACCGGAGAATTATAATCAAAGGTACAAATCAGGAATACGTTGAAATAGAGCCGGATGATTGGGGATGGCAAACCGTGGAAATTACTCAGAAACTGAATATTTATGCCGGTGGTGTAATACTGGGATTCAAGATTCCCTTATTCAATGCCCTTGCTATTGACATTTATGCCGGAGGAAATATCAAGCTGAGCGGTTATAAGAATGAGCAAGGCTTTACCAAATATAAAAACTGGTTCAATATCGATTTTTCAGGGGTTTCTCCGGTGGCAGGTATTGCCATTGGGATACTGAAATGATTATGATTGAAATTTTAAGGTAAATACTGCTCCCTTGTCCGGGGCAGTGTTCACTGAAATTGTACCATTATGATTTTGCATTATTTGCTTTGATAAGCTTAACCCTATCCCGGAACCATTTTCTTTGGTTGTATAAAAAGGGACGAAGATATCCTCGATAATATCATTGGGTATACCAGGACCGTTATCTTTCACATGAATCAGGACCTTTCTCTCGCCATAGTGTGCCTTCAGGTGAATAGTGCCTTTTTTCCTGCTTCCCAGAGCTTCAACAGCATTTTTAATAAGGTTGATTAGTAGCTGTTCAACCTGTGCATAGTCTGCTGTTAATTCAATATCACCGGGATGGATATCTGTAGTAATTTTTATATTGTCCGCTATATTTGATTCCATCAGGAGTTTGCATTTCCCAAACAGGCTGTCAACAGTGAATTTGCTAAAATCAGGGGTTGGTAATAATGTCAGACTCCTGTATTTATCGACGAAGTCCAGTAATCCTTTTCCCGTTTCTTCAATGGTATTTAGTCCGGAAAGTGTCTTATTGATTATCTGATGATTAATCTTTTCGGGCAATACCGGTTTTTCATCGTTCTTGTTCTTAAAATATCCCGATATCACTGAAGCAAGAGAAGTGACCGGGCTTACTGAATTCATAATCTCATGGGTCAACACACGGATTAATTTTTGCCAGGAATCCAGTTCTTTTTTATCAAGCTCATTGGTGATATCCTCAAAAGAAACCAGATTCATTAAATTGTCTTCAAAATTTATCTCAGCTGTTTTTAAGAGAATACTCTGGGAAAGATTGTTTAAATTCATTTTATACAATATTTCCTGCCCCGGTTTTATAGTACTCAGAATTTTATATAATCCGTCATTCAATTTTCTTAAAGAAGATAATTGCCCCTGCCGCTGAATATTCAAATGTCTGTTAGCAGCTTTGTTAAAAAACTCAATAGTGCCGTTTTTATCAAATGACAACAGACCTATATCAATATGGTCAACCACACTTTGCAGGAAATGTCTTGTTCTCTCATTTTCAATCTTAACATTCTGTATGATGGTATTAACATCATTCATTTTCTGATGCAGTTTACCGAATGATCTGTTGCCGGTGTTTTCAGTAAACCGGATTGTTGTGTCATGATCCTCGACAGATGAAAGGAATTTCTCCAGATCCGCATTTGTTTTATTAACCTGTTTTAACAACAAAAGGGATTGGAGTATAATCAGAAAAGTCACCCCGGCCAGGGTAAAATAGTATCCTTTGTCAAGATGTTGTAAAACAATACCTAATATTATACTGGTTAAAACAATAAACGTCACCCGTACAAGGACGTTTATATAAAATCTGTTCAGTATCATGGTTGTTACTTTCTAAAGGTTATACTTTTGCATTTTATTATACATAGTCTGTCTGGCCAGACCCAGTTCTTTTGCTGCCCTCAGGATACTTCCATTATTATTTCCCAGGGCATTCTGTATGGCTTGTTTCTCAATTTCGGCAAATGTTAAAGGCTTTTGCTGAGGAGGTTTTTGATGTGATGAAGTTGAGATTATCAAATCTTCCGGCGTTATGATATCAGAATCACATAATATGACAGCTTTTTCGATTGTGTGCTGTAATTCCCTGACATTTCCAGGCCATTTATAGTCCATCAGTTTATCAAGTGTTTTACTGTTGAACTTCAAATGAAATTTTTCGTATTTGTATGCATATTCTCTTAAGAAATGTTCTGCAAGCATAATAATATCCTCACCTCTTTCACGCAAAGGAGGTACTTCAATAACAATGGTATTGATCCGGTAATACAGATCTTCGCGAAAAAGATTCCTAGAGATCATTTCTTCCGGGTTTTTATTAGTTGCACAAATAAGCCGTATATCAAACGGGATCGGGGTTTTTGAACCGACCTTATAAATTACCCTGTTCTGGATGGCAGTAAGCAGTTTTGATTGCATGGAAAATGAGAGATTACCTATTTCATCAAGAAACAGGGTACCTCCTGATGCCGTCTCAAACCATCCTGTTCTGTCTTCCCTGGCATCGGTAAATGCTCCTTTGACATGTCCGAACATTTCGCTTTCAAACAGGGTTTCGGTAATTGTGCTTATGTCAATACTGATAAATACTTCATCCTCCCTTTGTGAATTATTGTGTATCTCTTTTACAATCAGCTCCTTGCCGGTTCCATTCTCACCAACAACTAATACATTTGCATCTGTTTTAGCAACTTTGTTCATCAGCTGAAATACCTTTTCCATTGCCGGGGACTTTCCAATCAAAGGACCATCTTGCTTTATATGCCTTTTTATTATCTGCGTTTGCCTGTCGCGGAGCTTTTTATTCTCAGTCTTTGATTGCCTGAGTTTGAACGCGGCCTGAAGAGTAGCAATCAGTTTATTGTTATCCCAGGGTTTTACAACAAAATCAGTAGCACCTTCCTTTATTGCCCTTACAGCCAGGTTTGCATCGGCATAAGCAGTGATCATCACCACAACGGCCGAAGGATCGGATTTTAATATGCGATTCAACCAATAAATACCTTCATTACCTGTATTAACGCCTGCTGAAAAGTTCATGTCCAGTAAGATAACATCGAACTCCTCCTTATTAATATGACTTACGATCTGATTGGGATTTGATATACCGGTAACACTCTCAAATTCCGGTTCAAGCAGTTGAATCAATGCTTTCAAGACCTGTTTATGATCGTCAACAATAAGTAATTTGCCATTCATGATATATATTTATATTTTGTCCATATTCTGGACATTTAATGTCCTTATTTTAGACAAAAATAAATAATAATATTTTAATTATATTGCTTAAATGACTAATTATCAATACGAATATAAATACGGTATAATAATTGAAATTACAATTTCAGTCATTTTATTAAGATTTATATGATAAAAAACTACTTCAAAACAGCCATTCGGAATATAAAAAGATATTCTGCACATTCCATTTTGAATATTATAGGTTTAGCCATAGGCATGGTCTGTGCAATTTTACTTCTTTTATGGGTACAGTATCAGCTCAGTTATGACCGGTTCCATAAAAACGCTGATTGTTTATATCGGGTGCTTGAAAGACACTATTCAGATGGCAAATTGCAACAGCTGGCTCTCACAACATATCCTCTGGCTGATGCTTTGAAAGAAGAATATCCTGAAATAATCCGCACTTCGAGATATCAGAATTTCTGGGAATCTTATCCAAAAGGAGATGACATTGTTGAAGGAACACTTGCCACGGTTGATAAGGATTTTTTTGAAATGTTTAATATCGTGTTTGTTCTTGGAGATAAAAAAGGTGCTTCATCCGGGCCTTACAATATCGTTATTACAGAAGATATGGCAAACAGGTACTTTGGCGACGAAGATCCTCTGGGTAAAGCAATGACTGTCTGGCCGAATTACATATTCACAGTCACCGGAGTGATAAAGAATGTACCGCGCAACAGTCACTTTTATATTGACTGTTTAGTTCCCAGTGAGTTTTTAGAAATAAAAACCGGAGCAAGCCTGAGCGAATGGAATCAGGCTAACAATTATACCTTTATTGAACTCATAGAAGGTGCTGACAGCAAATTAGTTGAAGAAAAAATTAAAGGTATCATACAAAGAAATTTAAAAGGATCGGATGCTGAAAATTTACATAGTGAAATTTTCCTGCAAAACTTAAAGAATATTCATTTGTATTCTCAGGGTAAATATGCACTTGATATAGAAAGCGGTAATATTTTCTATGTCAGACTTGCGATCCTGATTGCATTAGTAATTCTCACCATAGCCTGTATTAACTTTATGAATCTATTTACCGCACAATCGTCAAGGAGAGCTAAGGAAATAGGCTTACGTAAAGTGGCAGGGGCAGACAGGCAAAAAATAGTAAGCCAGTTCTTAGGGGAATCAATGTTGATTGTACTTGTGTCCATGGTGATTGCTATGATCCTGGTCGAATTGCTGTTGCCAGGGTTTAATATTCTAATGCGGACAGGAATGCAGGTCAACTATAAAAGTGCAGGTTTATATATTGTTTTAATCACCGTTATATTGTTTTGCGGATTAATGGCCGGAAGTTACCCTGCATTCTATTTGTCTTCTTATGAACCAATTAATATAATGAAAGGTGTTATTAAAAAAGATTCCGGTAATGCCAGGTTCAGAAGAATACTTGTCGTTATCCAGTTCACACTTTCTTTCCTGTTTATCATCTGCACTTTAATTATTGGAGCCCAGCTTAGATATATAAGGAATAAGAACCTCGGTCTGGACATTGACAACGTATGCCGTTTTTCATTTTCTGATATCAATCGTGAAACCTTAAAAAAAGACATCAGTAATAATCCTGATATCGTGAGTATATCATTCACTTCCCAAAATACAGTCTCTTTCAGGGAAACAACCACTGCTTTTGAATGGGAAGGGAAAAAGGAAGGCGATAGGGTTGTTTTTAATATTTTAAATGCTGACGAGGACTATGCTGTAACTTTTAAACCTGAGCTCAGGAAGGGGCGTTTCTTCTCATCTGATTTTTCAACAGATAAAACAACCATAGTAATTAATGAAAGTGCAGCAGAAATAATAGGCTATAAAGATCCCATCGGAGAATACCTGTCATATAATGGCTTGAATTATAGAATAATAGGCGTATTAAAAGACTTTAACTTTCAATCGCTACATTCGAAAATTACACCTCTTGTAATAATGTTACTGCCACCTGCTGTCACAAGCGGCATATGCAATATCAGGATGAAACCTGATCATATAACATCCACAGTTAGTTATATCAGGAATATTTTTAAATCATATAATCTTAATTTTCCCCTGAATATTGGATTTCTCGATGATGATTTTAATTTCCAGTACATGATTGAACAAATAATAGGCACAACGCTGGGTTATCTGACTTTCCTTGCACTTATCATTTCATGTCTCGGGCTCCTTGGATTATCTACATTTATGACTGTGCGCAGAACAAAAGAAATAGGCATAAGGAAAGCAAACGGGGCAAAGTCAATTGAAATATTCTCCCTGCTTTCGAAAGAATATATTTCATTAGTTGTTATTTCATTCTTAATTGCCAGTCCTGTTGCATGGTTTGCCATGAATATGTGGTTGCGAAGCTTTGCCTACCGGATAAATACAGGCTGGTGGATATTTGCACTTGCACTCGTTATTACAATTGCGATAACTATTCTGACTGTGGGTTTTCAGTCGTATAAGGCAGCAAGAATAAACCCGGTTGAAGCGCTGAGGTATGAATAGGGGGAGTAAAGACAAAATCTCAGGACTTTAAACCCACCCCTTTCCCTCCAAGGAGGGGATTTTTAGTGCAATTATGCCGTTGAGCCTCTGTGCCGTTCTTTGCCGGCCGAAGTTTTAGCGAAGGTGGGGCGCCTTTGTGCCTTAACGACAGTTTCTATTATTTTATCCCTTCCTGGATTGTGTTTTTCCTGTGCTTCTCTATTTCTTCTCAAACAGACTCACTGTCTCATCCTGAAGCAGGACCCATAGTGAATAGACTCCCTTAAGGGTACCGATAGGGATATTGAGGCATCCAAGAGCGGCTACAACTATTACAAGGTATCTTGCCCAGGTTTTGTATGCCATAAGTCCTATACCTCCCACAAGTCCTAGTGTTGACATAAAACCTATCAACAGGGGCAGACTTACTGCAAGGAAAGTCAGCACTACCGTAGGTATCTCATCATTTCCTACGAATCCCCTTGCAAAATTGAGTGCAAAGAAGACTGCCATTGCACCTATAAGTCCCAAAACTCCAAATGCAATATGAATTACCCCGACAACGGTAACATGTTTCTTCATTTTTTCTTCTTCAGTGCTTTTTACTTCTTCCATGGTATTAATAAATAATTAGTTAGTAATCATTTTCATTCCTGTATAAATGACTGGCAATTTAATGAATTGATGCATGCTTATTATTAAAAAAAGCATCAAAGCAACCTTTTTGTAACAAATACTTTCTATAATACAAAGAGTTTCTTAATTTTGACGTATAATAAAATTGTAATGAAAAGAAAAATTAAGTATGCTGCAGCATTTCTCTTCTTAGCCTGGGCAGCCACAGCCTGTGAAGCTCTTGAAGAATGCAAGTTTTGCCGTATGGTAACAACAGATAACACAACCGGTGATGTTACAGAAGGCCCTGAGGCTGAATATTGTGGTGCAAAACTGGTTGCAGTTGAAGCAAAAGGTCCCACTACTGTCGGGAATACCACTACTGAATGGGTGTGTCGTTAGTATCTTACACCTATAAGTGTTACATCATCAACCTGGGGAGAGTCTCCACGCCATTCCTCAAATATTTTATCTAAACGTTCTGCCTGTTTCAGCATAGGCGTGTCGTTCATTGCTACCAGTGTTTGCTTCAATTGCATCGACATGAATTTCTTCTGTTTAGGTCCCCCGAACTGATCGGCAAAACCATCTGAGAAGATATAGAATTGATCATTCTTTTTAAGATCGATCTTATGAAGAGTGAAAGGATGCATCCTGTAATGAATCGCAACTGGCATTTTATCGCCCCTGTAATGAATAAGCTCACCGCCTCTTACTAGATATAGCGGGCAGTTTGCTCCGGAGAACCATAATGTATCAGTCTCAAAATCGACAGTGCAAACAGCAATATCCATACCATCCTTCAGACTATCTTCATCTACAACCTGGTTAAATGATTTAATAACTCCCTGTCTCAGATTTTCAACAATCTGGTCAGGCATAATAATCCCTTTGCTGTTTACAATTTCGTTAAGCATTGTCACTCCAAGCATGCTCATGAATGCCCCGGGCACACCATGTCCTGTACAATCGGCAGAAATGATTATTTGTTTGTCTTCTACCGTGCTTACCCAGTAAAAATCACCACTAACTATTGCAAGAGGTTTGTAAAGGACAAAATGTTCCAGCTTATCACTGAATAACTCAAGAGATGGGATGAGGGCAGTTTGTATTCTCTTGGCATACATAATACTATCGGTAATATGTTTTTTCTGGTAAGCGATCTGGTCTCGCTGAGCTGCTGCCAGATCACGCTGGCGTTCAATTTCATCTTTCTGCCGCGATATTGTTCTGTTTTTCTCTTCAAGCCTTATGTTTGCCTCTTTCTTTATCTTGTAGCCCCTGTAGATGTAGTAGGCCAGGACTATAGCCAGGAACAGGACAAAGAGAACAGCATAGAGCACTATCTTCTGTTTTTCCAGTGTTTCGATCTGGATTTTAATCCTGTCCTCCTGTTCGCTAATAGTATTCTGTTTATCGCTTATCTCAGCCATCTGGACTGCAATTTTGGCTCTCTGGCTGGCAAGAGTGTCTTTCTGCACCTGTACCTCTCTCAGCTGCTCGGCAATAGTATTACGCTGGGATACTATCTCAGACTGCTGCCTGTTTATCTGGATTAACTGTGATTCAAGCTGTCTTTGCTTCTCATTCAGTGCTTTCTCTTTTTCTGCGATCTGTTTGTCGAGGCTGTCGAGCAGAGCCCTTTGCTGCATTATCTCCTGCTTCTGAATCTCAATCTGTTCGAGTTGCTGTCTTATTGTCTCCTTTTGAACTTCTATCTCCTTACTTGCAATATCATAAAGATTCTCCCAGTCCTCTTTTGTTTTAATTGCCATGAACAATACCTCCTGTGGAACACTCATCCCAGCCTCTTTTACACGTTCCTCATTAATGTCATAACGCGGCCTCCCGTTTACAACAATAAAATTGAGCATCGATTCCTGGAATTCATATCCTTCGGTGATCAGCATAGTCTGATGCCCTGCTATTTTCCCCTTTATTTTCTCAATATTGAATTCAGCCGTTTTGTTAAGATATAATACCTGGGTATGAGTTATACTCTCTACGTTCTTAAACCCGACTAAAACAACAGGTTTATCCTGTATTGTAGGTCTGGTTTTAGCCAGATTACCCAGTTCGTAAAAAAGGTCATAATCACCCAGCATTACACCTATTTTGAAATTTGCTGAATCGGCAAAACCGGATCCGTAATCTATATACCTGGCTAGATCAAAAATATAGAGCGCTCGCGTAGGATTGTCAAATCCTTCCTGTCCGTAAGTGTTGAACACCTGAAAAAATGGCACCAGAAAGAAAATGGCGGTTCTAAATAATAAGGATTTACTAAGCATGATAATTAGTATGAATGTAACTACGAAATTGCGAATTATTATTCAAGTTTGCAAGTGTCCGATTTCTAAAAAGAAGGAGTAGTGTTGAAAAATTGTTAATAACTGCTTTCTCTACAACTCTCTCCCTCGTTTTCTTGTCGTAATTTTATAGCAATTTGTATACAACCCATTATGTCACTGAATATCAGCGATTTACATCTCGAAGGCAAAAAAATATTAATTGTTGAGGATGATCTGCCATCAATAAAATACTATGAAACCCTTCTGAAAAATTCAGGTGCAGACATAAGCATTTTCCATAATGGAAAGGAATTCATTGATTACATAAACAACAAAAAAGATAGGATTGATCTTGTTTTTATGGATTTCCTCATTCCCCTTGTCAATGGAATTGAATGTTTGAGGATATTCAGGAAAGAATGGAAAGATGTACCGGTTCTTATGCTTACAGCCTATTCCTCCGAACAATCAAAAACGGAAGCCTATCTGGCAGGCTGTAATGAATATGTGCTAAAGCCGATCTATCCCGAAAAGATCTTCTTTCTTATTGAAAAATACCTCAAGCAGGAAGTATCGCCCTCATATATAACCTGACCGTCTGTCCGCTATTTTGATGATAGCTTCTGTGTCATCATATAGCGGGAATAATAATCTTCGAGTTTCGCGTTTATCTGATCTGCCAGTTCTTTTTCACCAAACACTTCACATGTCATTGCTGTTCTTGAAGTATACTGGATAGCTGTTTGGATCTCATATTCAGCCGAATTTATTATGTAAGGTGTTTGCTTAAGGTAATAATCAAGCTGATCATAGTAATAATTACTCAATGCTATGGCCATTTCAACAGCCTTATTTGTAGCTCCGGCCCTGAAATATGCTTCTATTATATCAGGCACATAGGGATCATAAGGTACCCTGTCAAGAGGAAGAGCCTCCATGCAATGATCAAGGACACTTATAGCTTTCTCATTTTTACCTTCCTGTGCCAGTTCTTTTGCAAGTCTTGCATAATTGAGTCTTGCTCTTATCACTATTAGTGTTCGTCGGTGATGATAGTCTATATTAACTCTAGGATCATTGGCTCCTCCCCATACAAACTTATTCATTGTATTTTCAAAAAGGATATCTGTATCGATACGTCCATAGTCAAGCCAGCCTTTATTTTCTGTTTTTATCGGTACAAGACGGTACGCAAGTCCTTCAAGCTGAAAATATTCTTCAAGTCCGAGAGCATCGTTATGATACCCGGTTACATAATAAATTGGGCGTTCCCAATTATTATGAGCAAGAATATCAAGAACGATTAGCTGGCTCTTCAGAATGGAACTCCCTTTGAGTTTAATATCAATGTAGGGTACAATTTTTGATGAATCATCCGGTTTTACAGTCCCCGATTCCAGTACCTTCTTTTTATCTACCGGAAGACGTATTGTACGGGACGGAATTATATCAAGTGCCTCGGTTGCAGATATCTGTATCTTTGTTGCCTTGTTCTCGCTGTTCACCCAGTTGATAATTGTTCCGATATCAACAGGATCCTTTGTCTTTTCAATAATAAAAACCTGGTTATTAATACCATCATAATATTTCTTCGTTGGAAGCGTAACAGGCAATGGATCTGATTCATATGTCTGGTATTTCATCTGATCGATGTACCAGTCGGTATTAAGAAGCATAAGGTTACAGACACGTACATCGGTACGTGCTCCTTCAACTTCCTGGGCGTACCATAAGGGGAAAGTGTCATTATCCCCGTTTGTAAAAAGTATTGCATCTGGTGCGCAGGAATTTAGATAATTAAATGCAATATCACGTGCCAGGTACCTGTGCGATCTGTCATGATCATCCCAGTTTTCGGAAGCCATGAGTAAAGGAACCGCTGCAAAACATAATAGTCCGGCAATGGGTACAGCAATCTTTTCACCAGTAATTTTTGAAATGCCTTCAAATAATGCAAGCATCCCCAATCCTATCCATACCGCATAAAAATAGAATGAACCTACATAAGCATAATCACGTTCTCTGGGTTGATTCGGATACTGGTTAAGATAAAAGACTATTGCAAAGCCTGTCATAACAAAAAGCAATAGTATTATCCACCAATTCTTATTATCTCGGTTAAACTGATAGAAGAGGCCTGCTAATCCCAGAATAAATGGTAACATGTAGTATTTATTCCTTGAGGTATCATCTTTTACTCCTGCCGGCAGATCAACTGTTCCCGTTCTGGGTTCGTCGAGGAATTTTATTCCGGTAATCCAGTTCCCGTTAATGGCACCACCTGTACCCTGAGTGTCATTTTGTTTACCAACGAAATTCCACATGAAATATCTGAAATACATATATCCATACTGGTAACTGAACATAAATTTCAGGTTTTCACTGTATCGTGGTTTTTTAATTGTAACTCTCTCTCCCGACTGATCTGTGACCTGTAAAGGTATTCCCTTATTTCCCCCCCATTCCCTGTAAATATCATCATGTCCGTTTTCGGTCTGATCGCTCCACATTCTTGGGAAAAGTGTTATAAATCTTTCGTCATATATACGTTCAAGTCTGCGGTGAGTCACAATGTATTCTCCATTCTCAAGGGCATAAACGGGTTTTCCCTCTCCATAATCGAGTACCGGTGCATTATAGTAAGGACCTTTAATTAACGGGCTTTCTCCGTACTGTTCCCTGTTGAGGTAATATAACAGATTAAACGTATTACTCGGATTGTTCTCATTCAGAGGGGGATTGGCCGAGGCTCTGATAACAATAATAGCAGTGGAGGAATAGCCTATCAGAATAACCATTAGTGCTGTGAGTATCGTATTCAGCATAACACGTTCCTTTGAAGCTATATACCAGATAAACAGAGCTACCAGAATTAACAACAGTATATTAACAAAAGCCGATTCCGATACTATCCATATGCCGGTAAGAAACAGAGCTGCTATGGTGATCAGGCTGTTGTTGGTTCTGTTATTTGAGTTTAACGAGAATCTGACTGCAAGGATAAACATTACTGCCAGAATTATCATATAAAAGAGAGCTCCGCTGTTTGCAGGCAATCCTAGTGTGTTGACAAAAAGCAAATCAAGTTTTGATGCTATTTTTACTGTGCCTGGCATTATTCCCCATAATAAAAGAGCCAGCATCACAAAAGACGAGACAATGGATACGATCAGACCTTTCCATGAAAATTCAAATTTCCTGAAATAATATACCAGTACTATTGCAGGCAATGTAAGTAAATTGAGCAGGTGTACGCCAATTGAAAGACCCATCATAAATGCAATCAATATTATCCACCTGTCGGCATGTTTCTCATCAGCAATCTCTTCCCACTTAAGAATAGCCCAGAATACCGCGGCAGTAAAAAATGAGGATGTTGCATATACTTCTCCTTCTACAGCTGAGAACCAGAATGAGTCGGAAAAAGTAAATGTAAGGGCTCCTGTAACTCCGGCAGCTATAATTGCTGTTATTCTTGTCGTATTAAACATGCTCTCATCTTTAACAAGGATCTTCCTTGCCAGATGAGTTATGGTCCAGAATAAAAACAAAATCGTAAATGCACTTACAAGTGCCGACATTGCATTGATCATCACTGCCACCTTTGAAGTATCACCTCCTGCAAACAGGCTGAAGAATCTTGCAAGTATCATAAAAACCTGACTTCCGGGAGGGTGCCCGATTTCCAGTTTGTATGCGGAAGCAATAAACTCACCACAGTCCCAAAGGCTGGCCGTAGGTTCAAGTGTAAGAAGATATGTAACAGCGGCGATGACAAAAACAATCCACCCCGATATGTTGTTGATAAATCTGAATCTTGTCATTTATTGTTTTATATTAATTCACACTTCCGCGAATAGAACAGATGACGAAAATACGGATTTTTTTCTTACTATAATCATCCGGTTCTTACTCACATAATTTGCTATTTTTGAGCCATGAATAATAAGAGCGGATTCAAATCAATATTATTTTTCTTTTTGCTCTGCCTCATTTCAGCAGCCGCCTCAGCTCAATATTATAACACAGGACAGGATCCAGCCTCCCTTAAATGGCTTCAGGTAAAAACGGGGAGATTTACCGTAATCTATCCCGAAACATATGGAACAGGTGGTATTCAGTTTGCAAAAGAACTTGAAAAAGCCTATTCAGAGATCTCCTCATTCTTTCCTGACCAGAAACTTAATATCCCTGTTATTATTCACAATCAAACTACCCAGGCAAACGGTTATGTGGCCTGGGCACCAAAACGAATGGAGATATATCCCACCCCGGGGCAAAACAGTATGCCTCTGGATAATAAAAGAGAACTGGCATTGCACGAACTGACGCATATAATGCAAATGCAATCTCTTACTACCGGCTTCTCAAAAATCATGTCGTATTTTTTCGGACAGCAGTTTCCCGGTGCTGTTACCGCTTTTCTGCCTCTCTGGTATATGGAAGGTGAAGCCGTTTTCAATGAATCACTATTTACTGAATCAGGCAGGGGAAGAAGCCCCGGATTCCAGAATCTTCTTAAGGCAATATCCTTTGAAAAAGGGAAAATGTACAAGTACGATAAATTACTTAACGGATCATACAGGGATTACACACCTGGCCAT
>CAZOZU010000004.1:2126-18798 GCA_964584355.1 uncultured Rikenellaceae bacterium | reverse complement strand
ATGACCTCCCATGGTAGCTCTTGCAACTCTTCTTTCTGTTTGAGGAGCATTCGGTTTGCGACCTGACAACAGCCAGGGATTTACACCATAACATCCACATACCAAAGTATCCTTTGTTCCGTAGAATAGGACGCCGCCTCCCTGGTCGTTCATATTCTTGCCTCCGGGCCATCCTTCAGGTTTCATTGGCTGAAGTCCGCCGTCATACCATGTTACCTCTACTTCAGGTAATTCTACCTTATAGTGTGCGGGTGCTTTCCTTTCAGGATATACAAGTTTTACCATCTGTGCATTTGGAGCACAGTCAGTAAGAAGAAGTGTTGAGCTTCCCTGGACACTTGTCGGATAAGTCAGTTTCAGTGATTTAAATACCGGATGAAGTATATGACAGGCCATATCACCAAGAGCGCCTGTTCCGAAATCCCACCATCCTCTCCAGTTCCACGGGTGGTATATGGCATTGTAAGGTCTCACAGGAGCTGGTCCCAGGAAAAGATCCCATTTCAGTGTTTCAGGAACTACATCTTCTTTAGCAGGTTTATTGAGTCCCTGAGGCCATATCGGCCGGTCAGTAAATGCTTCTACTTTTTTCACCTCTCCTATCTCCCCGTTCTGAAGCCATTCAACAACAAGGTCAACACCTTCAGCTGAAGAGCCCTGGTTACCCATCTGTGTAGCTACCTTATGCTTTGCAGCAAGCTTTGTAAGCAGCCTTGATTCATAGACCGAATGAGTAAGAGGTTTCTGTACATAAACATGTTTTCCCATCGTCATGGCGGTTGCAGCAACGACGGCATGAGTATGATCGGCAGTTGCAACTATCACTGCATCAATGGAATCACCCATTTCATCATACATCTTGCGCCAATCCCAGTAATGCTTGGCATCAGGGTTGGCATCAAAGACAGGTTTTGAATAGCCCCAGTCAACATCGCACAAGGCCACAATGTTTTCTGTTCTTTTTACTGCTTTCAGGTTTGAATTACCCATACCCCCGATACCCACAACAGCTATATTAAGCTTATCGCCGGGAGCCCTGTGACCCAAACCGCTGATCACTGAACTTGGTAGTATCGTCAATCCTGCAGCAACAGCACCGGTACTGCCAATGAAGGAACGGCGTGTAATGTTCTTTGAATTTTCTTTCATTTCAAAATATTTTAATACTTGGTTAAGATTATGATAGATATGTAAAAGTAATAATTTCCGCGTGATTTACACAATATATTCCCGGTGGACATAGAAATTAATTCGGCCCAGGTTAAAGTTCCCTGATCCAGATATTTCTGTAACCAACAGGATTACCATGGTCCTGTATAATTATTGGTCCGGGTCCGTGTCTTTTAACCGAATACTCCGGCATACCTATGTATAATGTTGGTCCCCTGAGGCTTACATTATTCTGTATCAGTACACCGTTATGCAGGACAGTAACCCTTGGAGGTGTGAAATATACCGTCGAGTCATCTGCAAACCGTGGTGCAGTATATATTATGTCGTAAGTCTGCCATTCACCAGGTTTTCTACAGGCATTCACCAGGGGAGCATACTGTTTGTAAAGACTTCCGGCCTGACCATTACGATAAGTTCTGTTCTCATAATTATCGAGTACCTGTACCTCATAGAGTCCCTGCAGATAGACACCGCTATTACCCCTTCCCTGACTCTCTCCCCTGACCTCTGCAGGTGTTCTCCATTCAATATGCAGCTGGAAATCAGTAAACTCACGCCGTGTTTTTATTACACCTGATCCCGGGACACAAACCATGTCATTATCTTCAATAATCCATCTTGTTGTATCTCCGTGTGAATCAACCCACTCCTTATTTATATCACTCCCATCAAACAGGATTATTGCATCTGAAGGGGGCATGCCGGGTTCTTCTCCCGGTTGAATGATTCTTACCTCAGGATCCCATATCTCAGTCATCCCGGGATTCATCGCTGCAGGATACCTGTTCTTTTTTTCCTGCCCGAAACTTACAGTACATGTTAGAATTATGAAGCTGATGATCAATAAGTTTTTCATTGCATTATAATATTAAGATTTATGTTTATCTTTTTTTGTAATCAGGGCATTCCTTATTATTGGTTTTGCCCAGAAGCTGATACTAAGGATATAACCCATAGTCAAATATAGTATTGTCATTCCTGCCTGTAATCCGAACAGGTCTTTTAGTTTTCCCACAAGCAATGAGACGATAGCACCACCGGCTATCGCCGTACACAATATTCCGGCAAATGACCCATGAGATTTTGTGACAGAATTAAGAGCAAGAGAAAAAATAATGGCATACATTACAGACAGACAGAAACCCAGTGCCGGGAATCCGATCAATGCAAATTTAATACCGCCGAAAAGTGTGAAGGTCAAAATTACCAGAGATGCAAAAGTGAAAATCCGTAATACTATTTTACTGTCCATCACTTTCAGGAGACCCAGCCCGAGGACACAACCAACAGTCATCAGGCCCCAGAAGAGACCGACGGTTTTTGCTCCTTCAACTTCCGGTCTCAGACCATGATAAGTTCTCAGGAACTCTGATATCCAGTTGGCTATTCCCTGTTCAGTGCCTACATAACAAAAGATACCCAGAAAGAAGAGAATTACCGTTTTTTTCTTAAATAATTCCACATGAGTCTTCCACGGACCCACAATTTCATCCTCTTTGCGTATGACTTTCGGAAAGCGTGAAAAAATTACGACAGCCATCATAAAAATACTTACAAAGGCAAATATCCAGTAAATTGATACCCAATGAAGAGTATCAGGAGTAAGAAATGACATAAAAGAGATAAAGGTCCCCTTATCAACCTGTTGATTGCCCAGGTTTAGGACCAGGTATGAATATACAAAGGGACTAAGGAATGAGGCAGCACCGAAAACAAGCTGGGCAATGACAGAATTAAATGCAAAATGTTCTTCACCGCCGGTAACCCTCAGCAGTGGATATATAGCAACCTGCATTATCGCCATACCGCTTCCGATCATGAACAGAGAACATAAGAAAACCGGAAATACAGGTACGAGAGAAAATAAAAGTGCTCCTGACAATGAGAGTATCCAGGCTAATACAAGACATTTCTTTTCACCAAATTTCTGGATAATCATCCCGGAAGGAATTGACATTAAAGCATATGCAATAAAGAATGAGAACGGAAGCATCCCTGTTAATGTTCCGCTTAAAGTAAAGCTGTCGCTTACATTCGGATTGATTGATCCGAGAATGTTCGTTAAAAATGAAATAGCAAAGAAAATAAGGAAGATAAGGGTGACGAGGTAGTAATTTCGCTTCATATTAATAAATTGATAAGCCTTGTTATTATTAGGATATAAAAATAGTACTATTTTATTTATACATCAAAGAGTGGCTGTTTAAGTACCAAATTTTGCAAATTTTGTATTTCCCTTAAAAACGAATAAATTGCTTAAAAAAAAGAAATGGGAGAAAAATTATTTTTTCTCGACCACAGGGATGGTTCTCAAATCACAAAAGTATTCCAGATAGTACTTGGTGTACTCTGTATATGCATAGCCATATACTGGATGATATTCAATATTAAATCATCAGAAACTGATAATACCCTATGGATCACTATTTCTTTCCTGATATTATTTGGCATCTATCAGATCCTTGCCGGAGCCGGTAAAACAAAAAAATATATTGAGACGGGGCCTGAAACGATACGTCTGAAACAAAATTCTGTGCTCCCGGCGGTAACATTAAAACCCATAGAGATAGAGAAGATTGAAATTTATCCCATCAGCATTATTTTTATAATGAAGAGGGGCGGTAAGATAAAACTCAGGTTCGGTGTAACATATACCGATATTATTCAACCCGTTAAAGACGAGATAGTAACATTTGCAGGAATACACAATATCCCCTATGAAGAAATTACGGAGGATTTGTAGAAAAGTTTTTAATTACCACTATTCCCATTGAATATCTGCAAAATCCATAAACCAGTTCCAGTCTTTCAGTAGCATATTATGACTCCCGTCACGTATATGAAATCCCGTCTTACCACTTATGATCTGCATATCAAGAGGAGGCATTGAACCAGGCATATCAGAACCTGTTTTAAGCAGCTTATATACAGGCATTGAATGATAGAGGGCCAGGTATGAACCTTTTGGATCGCCCCACAGGTCATCACCTGCGCAGGCAACATACAACGCCCGGGGGGCAATCAGTGCAAGCAGCATATGCATATCAACCGGCATGTCATCCTCATTATCTGCAAATTGCCTGTAATTTAAACAGAACCAGTGAGGGAATACACTGGTAATCCGGGCCACAGTCTCTCCGTATCTCCTCCTTGCGAGAGCTGCCCCGCCACAACCTGATTCATTACTTATTACAATTGAAAAACGTTCATCCACAGCTCCTGCCCACAAAGCTGTTTTACCTCCCCGTGAATGTCCTACAACGGCAACCTTCTTATTGTCAATGTTCTTATCGGTCTCAAAATAATCCATACACCTGCTTGCACCCCAGGCCCACGCGGCAAGGGTACCCCATGAATCCCCCCTTCTTTCCCCCTGGTCAAGAATACCATGTATGCCGTTTTTAAAATTATCAAAGTTATCAGGATCAACATCAGCATTATAGAAGGCAGCAATGGCATAACCACGTGAAATAACTTCTTCGGCAGGCCAGAACTCACTCTTTATCATTCTCGACGGATCTATATTCTCCGGATCCCTGTTATTGATAAGCAGAAAAACCGGTACAGGCTTTTCAACCTTATTGGGAATAAAAAGCGAGAGATGTATAACAAGTGTATCTTCTCCCGAACCAATGATTATGTCAACCTGTTTTAACGTGGCATCACCATCCATTGCATTAATGTCATTGTTGACGACAGAAAACGATTTGGTGTAATAGGATTCAGGAATTCTGCCATAGACGTTCTCCCTGAAAAGCTCAAGGATCTCTCCACGTCGGGATTCGCTCCACATTTTTCCTGTTTTGACTCTTTTCCCGTTCAGAGCTGTCAGCGGATCAGGCAATGTATATTCAGGTATTTCCGATTCGTAATAATTAATAGCAGGTTGACGTTCCGAAAGTTTTTCGATAACTATCGGTGATGCCTGCCATTCTGCTCCTTTTGTTTCTCCGCTTTTTTCAGAATGACACCCTCTAAAAACTAATAAAAGGATTGCCGTGATAATAATAATATATCTCTTTAGCCTCATAATTAAACATACTATCCGTTTATCTTACTTCAAATATATGTAATTTTGTATCAAAGGTCATGCATAAATGATTTCTCTGTCAAAAAAATCGAATAGCAGGATTGAATGTCTTCTCTGTCCGCATAACTGCAAGCTTAATAAAGACGCTATTGGCATTTGTGGAGTAAGGAAAAACAATGGTGAGGAAATCGAATTGCTTACTTATGGAGTAATTTCCGGATATGCGCTTGATCCTGTTGAAAAGAAGCCGCTTTATCATTTTTATCCCGGAACAAATATTCTCTCTATTGGGTCGTACGGTTGCAATATGAGATGTGATTTCTGCCAGAATTATTCCATCTCACAGAAGACACTTGATAGTTTTTCAATAAAAACTGAACCTGAAAAGATCATCAGTGATGCCCTTTCTTCACCAAATAATATTGGCATTGCCTTTACTTACAATGAACCAGTTATCTGGTTTGAATTTATTGCCGATATTGCATGTGAAGCAAGAAATAAAGGGATGAAAACTGTGATGGTGAGTAATGGATTTGTCAACAAGGCTCCTCTTAAGGAAATTATCTCTTTCACTGATGCTTTCAATATTGATCTAAAAGCCTTCAACAATACCTTTTACAAAAAGCTAACAGGTGCTCATCTCGAGCCTGTTAAAGAGAGCCTGAAACAGATTGCCATGTCGGGCAGGCATCTGGAAATTACTACTCTTGTGATTCCCGGATATAATGATGATGAAAAGGAAATGGAATTACAGGCTGAATGGATAGCAGATGAACTTGGAAATCATGTTCCGTTTCACCTTAGCCGGTATTTTCCCATGTATAAAAGGAATGATCCTTCAACAAGCCCTGAAACACTCAGTAAACTTGCTTCTATAGCTTCAAAATACCTCAGCTATGTGTATGTTGGAAATATTAACTCCGATATCGGTCAAAACACATATTGCCCGGTGTGCGGAAAGATTATCACAAAAAGATCACGATACAATATAAAGCATCAATATCTCGACCGGGAGGGGAGCTGTTCTGAATGTGGCACAAAAATATATAGTAATTTTATTTCTTCTTCTTCTTCTTCAACTTAGAACTAAGCCGTTCAAATAGTTTATCAACACCAACGCCAAGGTCTTTTTTAACCATCTGATAATGATCCTTTACGCCTTTTGAGTCAGCCTCTTTTGAATGATTATTTACTCTGTGAATCAATTCATTCCTTAACCTGACTGCATCAGATACTATTGCTGAAATATCGTCGGCTTTTTCATCTGGGTGAAGCGCTGAAAATGTAAAACAATCTGAGATAACCTGATAGACCTTTTTGTCGATCTCTTTTTTAAGACTTCTGATATTTGCCATATAAATGAGTTTATATTGTTGAAAAAAACTATTAATCTCTTTCCGTAACATTCATTCATGTCCGTCGGTATAATAACTTAACAAAAATACAAACAAATAACCACTCACACCTTATTTCTGCCTATATTCGCAGTATGTGGAAATAAAGTGTTTTATGTATGCAATAGTCGATATTGAGACAACAGGTGGAAGTGCCAGGAGAGAAAAAATTACAGAAATAGCTATTTATCTCCACGATGGGGAAAAAATAACAGATGAATTTATTTCCCTGGTAAATCCAGAAAGGAATATCCCCTATTTCATAACAAACCTTACGGGCATAACAAACGAAATGGTGGAAGATGCACCGCGTTTCTACGAGATAGCAAAAACCATCGTTGAGCTCACTGAAGGCAGGACCTTTGTTGCACACAATGCAAGATTCGATTATTCATTTATAAGACAGGAGTTTAAATCGCTTGGATTCAATTACAGGAGAAAAATAATCGACACTATTACCCTAAGTCGAAAATTGTTTCCCGGACACCGTTCATACAGCCTTGGCAATATTTGCAGAGACTTGAAGATCGGTATTAACGGCCGGCACAGAGCAGCCGGTGATGCCATGGCCACAGTAAAATTGTTCGAAATGCTCATTAATAAGGACAGGGAGATCTATGGAGAAAGATCGAATCTTATCAGGAATACAAGAATAGTGAAACTTAATCCCCTCCTCGATATTTCAAAGATCGATATGATCCCTGATGAACCAGGTGTCTATTATTTCTATAATGAGGAGGGTGATTTGATCTATATCGGTAAAAGCAGAAATATATACCAGAGAATAACCACACATCTCTCAAACAATACAACTAACCGCGCCATGGAAATGCGCGACCTTATTGCTGACATCTACTGGGATACCACTGGCAGTGAGCTCATTGCGCTTCTCAGGGAATCATTTGAGATTAAGGAAAATAAGCCCTTTTATAACCGGCAGCAGAGGAGGACAGGTTTTCATTGGGCGATTTTCAGTTTCACAGATGATAACGGGTATCTTAATTTCAGTATAGGGCAAATAAATTCTTGTGAAAATCCACTATCGGTTTTCAGCAGCAAAGAAAAGGCAAAATCGAAGCTTGAAAGCTTGGTAGAGAACTATAAACTTTGCCAGAAAATGACAGGATTATACGAAACAGAAGGAGCCTGTTTTCAGTATCAGGTCGGTATCTGTAGAGGAGCATGCTGTGGAAAGGAACCACCTGAAGAATATAACGACAGAGCATACAAAGCAGCTGATGAATTCATATTTTCACGCAAGAATTTCTTTATTATTGATACAGGCCGTAATGATGAAGAAAAGTGTGCTGTAAAGATTATGAACGGCAAATATGCAGGTTATGGCTATTTCAACATAGATGACATGGGATTTGGACTCACGGCAATTCATGACTGTATAAAACCGGCTCCCGATAACCGTGATATCCAGATCATTCTGAAACAGTACCTGAGAAAATGCAGAGTTGAAAAAATAATCGAATTCTGAATTTATATTTATGATATACTCAATTAAGCTTAAATCAATTACCTTTAATCTTGTTCCAATCAATAGTAAATCATCAATAATCAATAATCGATTATCAATATGGCTGTATTTAAAAGGACAACAAAAGAACTGATCGTCAGGATCAGTGAATTTTTTGACAACATCGAAATCGGCTTGCTTGTCTTCAAGGAAGGTATTAAATCATATATTGAAAAAGACATGGAGGCTTTTATGAGGCATCTCGAAAAAGTCGATACCCTTGAAAATAATGCTGACAGACTTCAGCGGGAGATCGAGAATGAGATGATAACTCATTCAATATTACCGCAACACAGGGCGGATGTAACCTTACTGCTTAATGAGATGGATGAGATTATTGACACTATTAAGAAATCACTTCATGAGTTCATAATAGAGATTCCCGAGATCCCTGCTTCACTGAATAAGGAAATATTAAGTCTTGCAAACACATCGATATGTGCTGCTGAGGAACTTATTCCTGCTGCACGTGCATATTTTACGGCACCATATACTGTAAGGGAAAAATTGCTGAAGGTTTATTATTTTGAAACCGAAACAGACAAGCTCTCATTTGACACAAGAAAACGTATTTTTCAGGAGATGAATGATATAGATCTTGCCCATAAAGCTCATTTAAGATATACTATCAACCATATCGAGACAATATCCGACCTGGCACAAAAAGCTGCGGATCTGCTTTCGAGGATGGCGATAAAGATTATAATGTGATCCTGTTTTTTCTTACAAGCGGACTATTTCTTGGCTGGTCATTGGGTGCAAATGATGCCTCAAATATCTTTGGCTCGGCTGTAGGGTCAAAGATGATAACTTTCAGAAGAGCCGCTATTATAGCTTCAATAGCAGTTATCCTGGGAGCTGTTTTACAGGGAGCCGGCACTTCAGACACTCTTGGAAAACTAGGTAGTATCAACGCAATCGGAGGATCTTTCACTCTTGCCCTTGCAGCCGCAATAACGGTTTATTCAATGACAAAATTCTCACTTCCTGTCTCCACAACACAGGCTATAGTGGGTGCCATTATCGGCTGGAATCTTTTTACAGGTAATACCACGGATTCAGGTACACTTTCAAAAATTATCGTTACCTGGGTATCCGGTCCGGTGTTGGGTGCATTGTTTTCTATATTACTTTATATGCTTATAGCAAAGTTCAAAAAGTCTGTAAGAATTCATCTTATTACTTTCGAATCATACCTTAAGAGCGGTTTGATAATTGTCGGAGCATTTGGGGCTTACAGCCTGGGAGCCAACAATATAGCAAACGTAATGGGTGTGTTTATCCCGGCATTTAATCTACAGGAACTTGATCTGGGACTCTTCTCATTATCATCAAATCAGCAATTGTTTCTACTGGGAGGTATAGCTATTTCAGTTGGTATTATAACATATTCAAGGAGGGTTATGGATACTATTGGGGGAAATATTGTAGAGTTAACATCCGAAGCTGCACTCGTCGTTGTACTGGCACAATCGCTTGTCTTATTTATCTTTTCATCCACGGCACTGGCAAATCTACTTGTCCGGATAGGTCTCCCTCCCATACCATTGGTTCCTGTATCAAGCTCTCAGGTAATAGTAGGATGCGTTATCGGGATCGGGCTCTACAGGGGAGCCAGAAATATAAACTTCAGGATGCTTGGTGAAATAGGAATAGGATGGATTGCAACACCTATTGTATCGGGATTGATTTCATTTCTATCACTCTTTTTCATGAAGAATATCTTCAATATTGAGGTTGGACATAAGATTATAGAAGGTGTTCCTGAATCTGCAATAATGACAGGAGTAACCGGTTACGACATGTCGCAAATTGTAAAATATCTGCTTTTCGGTATCCTGATAATAGGGATCATACTTATTCTATATTATTATCTTCTTGAAAGAAAGAAAACAAGAGAGCTGAAACTCTCCGAGGAAAAATTCTGGAAGCACCTGAAATAAAATCCCTTATCTTAAATCCTTGACTATTCCTTCCAATAAATAATTTAATCTCTTATCACATTTCTCCGATCCGGGCGTCTGATACTTTTTACCGGGACTATCTCTTCAAGTATCAGCACCATATCACTATTCTTTGGTGATGTAACCGTAAGAACATTGCCATCATTTGTACTTTCACCGTTAGAATATGTATTGTAAACCGGATCAAACCAGCGGACATTATAATTATGTCCCGCAGGTTTTCGTAACTTAATTGTTTCTTTCACAGGAATATAGGCAAGGATGGTCTTGTTGTCTGTAGTTTTGGTTACGGAAACAAAATGATTATAAACCTTATCTCCTGGCTGTTCCAACAGCAATTCCTGGGCAGGATAGAAATCCCACCATGCAAACCTTTTTATGAACTGTGCCAGATAACCCATCTGGAGCGATCCCGGGAAATTTATGCTTATATTCCATGTTGATGTACCGGTGGCATTCTCATGGTTCAATATCTGCTCTCCCTCCCTGAGCCATGGCCAGATGCCGTTTGCTCCATAGGTAACACCGGCTATCGGTGTTGCAAAAATGCTCCAGTATGAGGCATTACGGACATCCTTATCAGTGATTGTAAAGAAAATCTGTTCATAATTTGGTTCAAGGTTAATTATTGGTCGTGCCGGCAGGTGAGACCACATTTTACTCATTGGTCCTTTAGTTATCCAGTTTACTGTGCCTTCCGAGTTGCTGTGACTGCTTTGATAACCGATGATATCAATCCATGTCTCATCCTTATAAACCTCTCCTATCCATTGTCTTCCGCTTGGATGCTGTGTAACTATACCCTGGTGTTTCCCATCAAAAACGGCCCTGCCTATTGTCTTCCAGCGTTGCTCATGGGTTCCGGTATAGAACCCGTCACCTCCCAGGATCCATACAACCTGGTTACCTCCATATCTTGCCACAATATATTTCGCCAGCAAAACAGCCTGATCATCAGGAAGATAATACCCGGGGCTTAATTCCCTTCCTGCTGCTACCGGCAGTGCCCATAATACAACAGGAGCAGCTACCAGTCCATATTCATTTATTTTATCAATTTTTCTATCTATCAATTTGAAGAACTCCGGGTTGATGCTTATGCATCCGCATCCCTCAAATGCGATCAATCCTTCGCTGCTCTTTTCTCCTCCCCTCCACTGTGTGGTAACAAATTGTATTGCGCTGTAGTTATTATCCACCCTCTGCTTCAGATATTGATCCCATTCAGAGTCTGTTGATCTCAATGCACCATTCCATGCCGTACATGCAAGCCAGAAGAATGGAGTACCATCGGAATGTGCTAGGTAATATGTACCCTGGGGATTAATAACAGGTCCATGTTTATAGATGTCAGGTTCTTCATCAACAGAATTACAGATGAATGTACCTTTTTGTCCATGAAGACCCCTGTTTTTTTCATCAGAACATTTTGTTTCGAAGCTCCATTCACCGGTTTCACAGGGCATGAATCTTGCTTTCCATGTGGTTTCTCCATCCCAGAAACCATTTATTATTTTTACAATACCTGTGGGTGAGGTAAAGGTTATCTCAAAATTTCTGATATCCTGTATTGGATTTTCATAGGATGCAGAGCTTTCAAAGACCAATTCATATTTATGCCATCTCTGAGCATCAGGTAACTGAGCAGCAAGAGAGACAAATTCAAATAATATTATTATCTGTACAAGAATTCTTTTCTTCATGACCATGGAATTTTATATGACTAATAATTAAATGTTAAAAGCATTATAAAGATCATTTATTTTGTGCAAATTAGTAATATTAAATAAGAAGTAATTAACCGCTAAGGACACAAAGATTTTTCGCAAAGACCGCAAAGAATAGAATAAGATAGGATCACTTTGTGCACTTTGCGCCTACTTTGCAATCTCTGCGGTTTAAATATTATCGAAATGAATCCTTTAATATCGAAAATCAGAGAAGAACTCTTCCATAATGCAGATGAAAAAACCAGGATCCAGGGAGAAAAATATTTTAAGGAAAAAATAAAGATCTATGGTTTGAAAGCTGTACAGTTGAAACAAATTGGGAAACAGTATTATAAGACAATAATTGATAAATCGAAATCCAATGTTTTCTCATTATGTGAAGAACTATGGAAATCAGGATATATAGAAGAAGCCGGAATTGCCTGCATGTGGTCATATAATGTAAGGAAACAATATGAGCCGGGTGATTTTAATATCTTTGAAAAATGGGTTAAGAAATATGTTTCCAACTGGGCAGCATGTGACACATTTTGCAATCATACCGTGGGTACTTTCGTTGAGATGTATCCCTCTTATATTGAAGAACTGAAGAGATGGGCCAGATCGGATAACCGCTGGGTAAAACGTGGCGCGGCGGTCTCGTTGATTGTTCCTGCCCGTAAAGGAAAATTCCTGGATGATATATTTGAAATAGCTGACATTCTGCACTCCGACCCTGATGATATGGTCCAGAAGGGATATGGCTGGATGCTGAAGGTTGCAAGCCAGGCACATCAGAAAGAGGTTTTTGAATATATTATGAAAAATAAGAGTACAATGCCCAGAACCTCATTGAGATATGCTATCGAAAAAATGCCTGCGGAATTAAAAAAGCTGGCAATGGCAAAATAGTATAGCAGTTTTGTACCTTTGTTATATAAAAGGATACAAAATGAAAGTACTTAATACACTTTTTTTAACACTGTTATTTTCGGTAACAATCATGGCACAGGATAGAATCACAGGGCACGATTTTGCCACAAGATCAGAAATTATTGCCCGTAACGGTATGGCGGCAACAAGCCAGCCTCTCGCCACACAGGTCGCACTCGACATTCTTAAAAAAGGAGGCAATGCAATTGATGCCGCCATAGCTGCAAATGCAGTACTTGGACTGGTTGAACCGACCGGCAACGGTATAGGCGGTGATCTTTTTGCAATTATCTGGAGTGCCGACAAAGGAAAACTCTATGGCCTTAATGCAAGCGGCAGATCGCCAAGATCCCTTAAGCTGGAGTACTTCAAAGAGAATGGTTATGAGTTCATTCCATCACGTGGTCCACTCCCCGTATCAGTGCCCGGTTGTGTTGACGGCTGGTATGAGATGCATGAGATGTTTGGACGGCTGCCCATGAAAGATATATTGCAACCGGCAATCACTTATGCACGTGAAGGATTCCCTGTTACCGAGCTTATTGCCTATTACCTGAAAAGCAATACAGAGGTTTTAAAAGAGTATCCCAATGTCAAAGAGGTATATATGCCGGAAGGCAAAACTCCTGCCAAAGGTGAGATATTCAAAAATCCACTTCTGGCAAATACTCTTGAAAAAATAGTAAAAGGAGGCAGAAACGAATTTTACCGTGGCAGCATTGCACGAGATATTGCAGCCTTTATGAAAAAACAGGGAGGTTTTCTTACCTATGATGATCTTGCACGCCACCATTCCGAATGGGTGGAGCCGGTTAAAACAACATACCGTGGTTATGAGATCTGGGAACTACCTCCTAATGGCCAGGGGATTGCCGCACTCCAGATCCTGAACATACTGGAAGGATATGATCTGGTATCAAAGGGCTTTGGGTCAGCGGATTATATACATCTGTTCACAGAAGCTAAGAAACTTGCCTTTGAAGATCGTGCCAGGTATTATGCTGATCCGGCTTTTACCAAAGTACCTGTTGATGAATTAATCTCAAAAAAATATGCGTCGGAAAGACGCAAGCTTATTGATCCTGAAAGAGCAGCCAGAATTTATGATGCCGGTGTTATTGAAGCAGGTAATACCATCTACCTGACCGTGGCAGATAAAAACGGAAATATGGTCTCTCTTATCCAGAGCAACTACCGGGGTATGGGATCTGGGATGTGTCCAACAGGACTGGGATTCATCCTCCAGGACCGTGGAGAGCTATTCAGTCTGGCTCAGGGACATGCAAATGTTTATGCACCGGGAAAGAGACCATTTCATACCATTATTCCTGCTTTTATCACCAAAAACGGAAAGCCATGGATAAGCTTTGGTGTCATGGGCGGCGATATGCAACCACAGGGACATGTGCAGATCGTTGTTAACCTTATTGATTATAAGATGAATCTCCAGGAGGCAGGTGATGCTCCAAGGATATATCACACCGGTTCATCAGAACCGACCGGAGAGCAGATGACCAATGGAGGTATTCTTCATCTTGAAAGCGGATTCCGGACAGAGGTAATACAAAAACTTATGAGTATGGGTCACAGGATTCAGTGGAACCTGGGTGGTTATGGAGGTTATCAGGCAATCATGTGGGATGAAAAAAATAAGGTATACTACGGTGCTTCCGAATCACGTAAAGACGGGCAGGCAGCAGGATATTAAACGGCTTAAACTTTTAACCTGTAGCAACTACATTTTCGCTTCCACCTCCCTCACTCCCAACACATTCGTAGTCCCTCCGGTTTCAAGGTTGATACCATGAGGCTTGTTATTTTTCCAGGCACCACAAGTAAAATCAGGAATATCAATGGACTGAGACCTGTTGGCAACCGACCACTCGCTGAGTGGAGCTATTGAGCTCCAAAGAGCACCATCGTACACATCCTCGTCGAGAGGCAAACCATTCCTGAGGCAATCAATCATTCTCCAGTCCATAATGAAGTCCATACCTCCATGACCTCCCACCTGTCTGGCCATCTCTCCTACTCTTTTTACTATTTCAGGAGTATAATTATCCCATAGGGCTTGCATTTCATCATCTTTTACCCAGCTCTCTCCGAGTGCAATCAATGGATTTGGATATTTAATAGCCATCCCATTCGTGCCTTTTACCAGGTGTATCCTTGAATAAGGCTGCTCTGATGAAACATCATGCTGAACCATTATTGTCTTGCCAAGGTTTGTCCTTATTATAGTGGTATTCATATTACCCCTGAACTTTGCATCTTTCCATTGTTCATAATAATTATCATCCGAAACCAGCTCTTTCTCCCTGACAGCCATGCTGAAATCGTCTGATGAAACTGATGTCAGGAATTCCATTTTATCTCCCCTGTTTATTTTCATTATCTGACATATCGGGCCCAGACCATGTGTAGGATATAGGTTTCCATTCCTGGTGGCGTTTTCTTTAAGACGCCACATACCGGTATATGCTCCGTCAGCCTGCCTGTCATCAACAGGTTTCCTGAAGTTAGAACCCATAAGATGATGAATATATGCGCCTTCACCATGGACAAGATCGCCGAACATTCCCTGCCTTGCCATATTGAGTGTGAGAAGTTCAAAAAAGTCGTAACAGCAGTTCTCGAGCATCATGCAATGCTTCTTTGTCCTCTCTGAAGTCTCCACAAGCTGCCATGCTTCATCAACTGTACGTGCAATCGGAACTTCACAACAGACATGTTTGCCCTGTTCCATAGCATATACTGCCATCTGTGTGTGCAATACCCATGGTGTGCAGATATAGATCAGGTCAAGGTCAGGGAGTTCAGCAAGTTTTTTCCATATATAAGCATCACCTGAGAACTCCTGTGCAGCAGGACGACCTATCCGTGCCAGGTATTTCTGTGATCCTTCTGTTGCTGCAGGACGCAGATCAGCAAGTGCCTTTATCTCAACGCCTTCGATATAGGATAATCGTTGAACTGCACCGCTTCCCCGGTCTCCCACTCCGATGAAGCCAACCCTTACAACAGGAATTGGTGGTGCTGCATATCCCGACATGTTAAATTGCTGATTATGTGTCTTTTTGACAGACTCTAGTATATTTGCAAGGTTTGACTCTGCTTCTTTCGGGGCGCATCCTGAGAGGAACCCTCCTGTCATTGCCCCTGCACCGGCAAATGATGCTGCTTTGAGAAAATCACGACGATTACTTTTCATAATATAAAATATTTTCAGTTCTTCAGATTTATTATTCCTAAAGATAAATATTATATTGCAATTCTCTGTGATCCTCTGTGTAACAAAATTGTATTGAAGAACGCCGCTGGCGTGGATTTATAATCCGTGCCTGTAGTAACGTTTAAGGTGCGGATTGCAAATCCGCACCAGCATTATAGCTGTTCCTGATTTTTCTTATTTCGAAGTTTTATTATCAGATCATTAACTATCGATCCCAGAAGGTATCCTATTAATCCTCCAAAGAGAGTGCTCCAGTACCATACTGATTTAATAGGACATGAGCCGGAAAGACAGCCGACAAATTTCCAGTAGAGAAATCCGCCAGTCAGACCGAGGATTGTAAATATTATCAGTAGTATATTTTTCTTAAATAATACCATTTTTTTTTAATAATCGTGAAGATCATGCTGGTCTGTATTACTATACAACACCCATTCCCGGTTTTATATTCTTTTCCGACAACTCAATTATCCTGTTTATTCTTCTGAGCCTTGTTTCCGGCTTTTTAGCACTATTGAGCCATTCGATATACATTCTTCGTGATGATTGTGTAAAGCTTATAAAATTCTTCAAAGCCTTTTCATTCTTTTTAAGCGCATCCAGCAGATCATCAGGTTCTATTGGAATGCCATCCCTTCGATCATCATAGATGAGATGAGGCTTATCAAGGGCTTTCCGATATGCTTTCAGTCCTGCCGGTCTCATTAGTCCC
>CAZOZU010000004.1:0-2116 GCA_964584355.1 uncultured Rikenellaceae bacterium | reverse complement strand
CTCTTTTTTAAGTTTTTCTACTCTGTCAATATTATATTTCGACCATCTACTCTCCGGACGTCGTGGTGTAAAGCGCTGGAGATAATACTCCTCATTTATTCTTTTGATTTTGCCGTCGATCCAACCGAAGCAAAGGGCCTCCTCTACAGCATCATTATATGGAATTCTGGGTTTACCCGACAGTTTTTTATAATATCTTAGCCAAACTTCCTCTAACGTAGAGTGGTTCTTTTCCAGCCACCTTCTCCACTCTTTGCGATCTGTTAAATAAAGCTCCATTAAACCTCTAAACCTTTATATCATCCCCTAATTATATAACGCATAAGTGTGCCGAATTTTGGTCTTTTACCCTGCAGGATAATTGCAGATCTGAAGATCCGGGCACCAGCCCATACACACAATACTGTGAATAATATCACACCAATAAGTCCCACTACAATCTGCCACACAGGGATGGTTACAGATGTCGATTGCCTCAGGAGCATCAGCATTGGTGTCCAAAGAGGAAACAGAGAGCAACCTACTGCCAGTTTACTAAGAGGATTCATAATAATAGGCATCATCAAAAATAGTGGTATTATAATTGGCAGCATAGCAGGAAACTGTATTGCCTGTGCATCTTTTGAATCATTACATGTAGCACCAAGAGCAGCCATTATTGAACCTACCATAATGATATTCAGTATCATATAAACAAAGAGCCAGGGAATTGCATCATAAGGAATAAGGTCCGACATATCCATTCTGTTCAGTGTAAACACTGCTCCTACTATATAAATAGTTGCCGTTGTAAGCGAAACAGCCACCCCTCCAATGATCTTGCCGGTCATGAATTCCCATGGTGTAACCGTACCCAAAAGCACTTCTGCAATACGCTCTGTTTTTTCCTCCATTACTGCTGTGAGAAGTGGTATAGCCGACATCATAAGCATCATAAACATTAACAGAATAAGAATATACGGAACAAGAATTGTCTGCAATTCATTTGTCTGTTTTGCGTCTGTGACCTCACCGGTTTTTGTATCAAAACTTACAAGTCCCATTGCCTCAGCATTTACCCAATAAAAAAGATCCTTAACGCTTTCATTGTCAACACCCAATTCGAGTATCCTTATTTCACGTATTTTATTATTAACCGTATTGCTGAACCAGCTCCTCAAATTATCGATAGCCGCGTTTTCTGCAAAATAATAGATTCTTGATTGTTCGTCTCCGGGGTAAGGATGGATAACATTCCTGCCAATCTGTGTAAAAGCATGAAGCTCTTTGCTTCTTACCATGTTACTAAGTTCAAATTTTTGTTTTTCAGGATTGTCAGTATCGGGATTAACAAATTCGATAAAATAGGAAGGATAAGTTTTTTGTCCTTTTTCATTCACAGTGGCTGAATTATTCCATTCATCAACACTATTAATAAGATGCTCCCTGAATAATCCTGAATAATCAATTACGGCAATTTTCTTATCATCAGTATCAATATTCTTTTCTGCCAGAGCAACAACCAGCAAACCTCCTCCCATAAATATTGGCATGAGCAAAATACCAATGATGAAACCTTTTGTCTTTACTGCTGCGCGGTATTCACGTTTTGCTATTATAAGTGCTTTATTCATGGTTCTCTTCTTTTTCAGGTCGTGCAATACGAATAAAAATATCATTAAGGGAGGGTGAAGCAATTTCAAATTTCATCACCCTTGTTTTATTCATGATATATGATAATATCTGCTGGGGATCAGTACCTGATTCCATCCTTACTTCCTGTGTCAGTCCGAAATCATTTATTTTTTCAATACCGGGGACACTTTCAAGAACACGGATACCACCTTCCGTCTGAATTCGAATGGTATCCTGCCCGTATTTTTTCTGGATATTTTCAAGTGTGCCATCAAGGACTTTCTTCCCTTGATAAATCATGAAAATAAAATCGCACATTTTTTCTGCCACAGCCATATCGTGTGTACTGAAAAGTACTGATGCACCACTATTTCTTAGATCAAGGATTACTTCCCTGATAACTTCGGTATTAACAGGATCAAGTCCGCTGAATGGTTCATCCAGTATAATTATTTCCGGCCTGCTTATTACTGCAATGATGAACTGAAGTTTCTGGCTCATT
>CAZOZU010000003.1:0-21716 GCA_964584355.1 uncultured Rikenellaceae bacterium | reverse complement strand
TTAATTGCCTCCGAAGGTGGCAAAGTACCTCCCCCCGAATGCATGATGAAGAAGTTATTTTCTTTCCAACCTTGTGAACCGAGTTTTTTGCTGATTCCCAGCAGGTATGACAGTACTCCCGGAGCCACGGCTGCTGCAACTACTGTTGTACTGGTTCTTTCAAATTCACGGAATTCTGCAGAGATATAGCTGGATATAAAAACAGAGTGTTCAGGGAAAAATTCACGGGCCAGTTCTGCAAGTTTGTTCTCGTTTTCAGGGTGTAAAAATGAAAAGAGCAGTACAATTGCTAGTGATTCAACACCCTGGTTATGAAGGATCCGTATCTGATCTTTTGCTTTCTCAGTGTTTAATGGTATCAATTCATTACCCTCAGCACCAACACGTTCCTCTATTTCCCTTACAAGATGGCGTGGGACTAGTGGAGTGCAGCGGTCTGCCATCAGGTCATATAAAAAGGGACGTTGCTGCCGGCCAATTTCAAGCACATCCCGAAATCCCACGGTAACCAGCAACCCAACTTTAGCTGTCTTTTGTTGTAACAGTGTATTGGTAACTATGGTTGTGCCATGAACCAGCATATTTACTTCCGGGAAAGTAGTACCGGCAGCTGAGAGGGCAGTGGTCAGTCCTTTTATAAAGGCCTGCTCGGGCTGTCTGGTATTGGAAGGTACTTTTATTGTCCACAATTCTCCCGTTTCTTCACAATAGAGGATGACATCAGTAAATGTACCACCTGTATCTATGGCTGCACGCATCAGCTTTCTTTTTTTGATTTCAATTGTTTTCTAAGAGCAGTTGTGGCTTTATGATCAGCTTTTCCTTTATCGGTAAATACCACACCATAATGGAGACGGGCTTCCTTACTGGTTACCTTACCCTGGCGAAAATCATTTTCCACCAGTTTCTGATCTCTGTCCAGGGGAGATCCGTAGCCTCCACCTCCTGCTGTATGAATGCTGATAATGTCTCCTTCCTTTAGAATTATATCAGATACTTTAGAGGCAATGACTTTTTCTTCCGGTGTATCCGGATTCAGGAGAAATTTCCCACAACTACCGGCCAGTCCCCCCTCCAATCCCCAGGGTGCTATGCAGTGCCTGTCGGAGTGAGCCGAAAAAATGAGACTCTTCATGGCTTTTATATCTTTCCGTATTGATAAACCACCACGGTATTTACCGGGACCGCCTGAATCAGGAACCAGACCATAGTGTAATACCCGGAGAGGATATTCCAACTCCATAGCTTCTATGGGTAGGTTGGATGTATTTGTTATATTTACCTGCGTACCATCCATTCCATCCTTACATTTACGTGCACCCATGCCTCCACCCATGGCTTCCACAAATACAAAACCACGGCCCGATAAAACTTGTGTCCCGCCGAAAATGATTGCCGTGGTTGCTCCGTTTGAAGCAGCGATAACCCTCCCGGGAATAACCTGGTACAAGGCTCCGAAGATCGCATCGACAACACGCTGACAGGTATCTGTCCTGCCACCTACGGCTGCCGGCTCACTGGCATTAACAAGGCTTCCTTCAGGAGCTTTTATCAGTATAGGCCGATGGAAACCTTCATTAATAGGTATATCCGGAGCAAAGAGAGCTTTTACAGAATAATAAACTGTTGCCAGCAGGGCCGGCCATACCATATTGATTCCACCAGCAGCCTGTTTTGAGGTACCCTTGAAATCAAATAGGATTGAAGGTTGAGGATTGTGTGATATAGTCACAGAAACCCGGATATCAAGAGGTTTGTTCGATACTCCGTCATCATCCATTTGATCTTTGAAACAAAATGTGCCTTCAGGTACCTTACATAACTCTGTTTGCAGACATTTTTGGCTGTAAGTGTACAGATCCGCAATACAATCGGCTATTGTAGTATTGCCATAACGGTTGAACAACTCATGAAGTCTTGATTCTCCCAGCTGCAATGCAGCTATTTGAGCCCGGAAATCACCCATACGCTCATAGCGATCACGCATGTTAAGCAATAGTAATTCAAGGATATCATTATTAAGTTTGCCTTTTGAAATAATATGTACCGGAGGAATCCTGATACCCTCCTGCAGTATCTCGGTGGAATCACCGGCTGTTCCTACTCCGGGTGAGCGACCTCCGACATCAGACCAATGGGCGATATTGCTTACAAAAGCAACAAGGCTATTCTGATAATAGACTGGTTTCAGAACAGAGATATCCGGCAGGTGAGAACCCCCGCCGCGGTAAGGATCATTGGCTATAATGACATTCCGGGCAATTTGCATCATCAATCCCTGCATGGAGCCCAAATGTATGGGAATATGTTCGGCCAAAGAAATCAGGGCACCGTCAGGAGCAAACACAGCACATGAGCAATCCCGGCGCTCTTTAATGTTTGTTGAATATGCTGAACGGATCAGTGCTGCACCCATCTCCTCCGCAATGGAATGAAAAGCATTACTGATTACGTCTGATGTAATTGGATCCATATTATCATTAAGTCTGAACGGTTCACAAGAAATTCCGGCAGTTTTTTATAAAGGGCATATTACAAATGTACTTCAATTAAAAAAGATATCCTGTTTTTTCACACTAACACTCACTCTTTTTTGAGCGTAGGGCAGAGAGCAAAGGGCAGAAGCCAACTATAATATTTTATTATTTCAGCATCAAATAAAAAGAATACCAGTCTTTATAATAGTTATGTAAATAATTTGTTGATAAAACTAAACCTAATGTTATTCAACTACCTTAAAATAGCTTTTAGAAATATTGTAAGTCAGAAATTCTATGCATTTATAAATATAACCGGACTAACAATTGGGTTAGTCACAAGTCTTCTGATAGTACTATATATTGTTGATGAATTCAGCTATGACAGGTTTCATAAAGATGCCGGCAGTATATACCGGGTTAATCTTATAGGGCGGATGTCGGGCCAGGAGTTTAACTCGGCATACTCTTCTGCTCCTGTTGCTTCCGGCTTTATGAACGAAATTCCCGGTGTGGAACAGGCATGCCGTATTGTATTATGGGAGGATATTCCCATTGAACACCAGGAAGATTTGTTTACAGAAAAAACAGTTCTTGTTGCCGATTCCAATTTCTTCGATTTTTTCAGTTTCAGACTTCTTTCAGGTGATCCAGAAACTGTTTTATTCGCAACCAACAGCATTGTCCTGACAGAATCTGCAGCAAATAAAATATTCGGGTATACGGGACCAGGTGATAACCGTTGTATTGGACAAAGCCTGGAATTTGGAAATGAAAAACTTGTTTGTAATATAACAGGGATTGTTGAGGATCCTCCACCCAATTCACATTTCCATTTCAGTATGATACTATCGATGGAATCATGGGATTACAGCCACAACTCTGTCTGGGTAAGCAATTCCCTGCTTACATACATAAAACTTGGTGAAGATACAAACCGTGAGCTTGTTGAATCACAGATTCCGGAACTGGTAAAAAAACATATCGGCCCTCAGGCCCAGCAGTACCTGGGTATATCATTTGAAGAATTCCTGGAGAAAGGTGGCGCCTATGGTTTTTACCTGCAGCCGCTCACTGAAATTCATTTTGCGACAGATCTGGATCTTCACCTGGAACCGGGGGGTAACATGAAGACTATATATCTTTTGATAGGGATAGTTATCTTCATTGTTGTTATTGCATGTATTAATTTTATGAATCTCTCAACAGCAAGATATTCAGGAAGGGCAAAAGAGGTTGGAGTAAGAAAATCCCTGGGAAGTACAGCAGGAAGACTACGGTCACAATTCCTGACAGAATCAGTTTTATATACTTTAATATCCCTACTGTTTGCCCAGGTTATTCTGATAATAATCCTTCCGCAATTCAATTTGTTATCAGGCAAGCTTCTTAACATTAAGGCATTATACAATTTCTATTATATCACCGCTATTATCAGCCTGGTGGTGATAACCGGAATAATAGCCGGCAGCTATCCGGCATTCTATCTTACATCATTCAAACCTGTTGAGGTTTTAAGGGGAAGGATCAAAGCCGGCATGAAAAGCAAGGGCATCAGGCGGATATTAGTGATCTTCCAGTTTACAATGTCGACAGGGTTAATAATTTGTACCCTGCTTATATATAAACAGATGCAATATATTCAAAACAAGGATCTTGGTTTTGATAAGAATAACCTGATAGTAATAAAAAATACAGGGTCATTAGGTACGAATAAAAATGTCTTTAAAGAGGAACTCCTCAAGATGGCAGAAGTTGAAAGTGCAACTATCTGCAACCTGGTTCCCCCTGATTTAAGCTATTCCGATATTTTCAGACCGGCAGGAGAGGATACCCAGGAGCGCGGCAGTAACTATTGTATTGTAGATGAGGATCTTCTGTCGACGATGAAGCTTTCAATGGCAGATGGCAGGTTTTTCTCAAAGGACTTTTCCTCCGATATTAACAGAATTGTTATCAATGAAGCTGCCGCCCGTCTTTTTGGATTTGAAAATCCGGTTGGAGAGAAAATACAAACATTCTGGAAGGAGAATAACGAAGATAAACGGGAGATAATAGGAGTAGTTAAGGATTATAACTTTCAGTCCCTGGAGGAGGAGATAACGTCACTTCTTATTTTTTATGGTAAAGAAGGTGATAATTTAGTTGTCAGACTTACTCCGGGAGACTTCAGCAGGAAGATAAATCTTATTGAGTCAGAATGGAAATCATTTCCTGAAAGCGGTTCATTTGACTACTCATTCATTTCAGATGATTTCAAAGCTAAATTCAGGAAAGAAGAACAACTTGGAAAGATCTTTTTGGTGTTTAGCCTTCTGGCTATTGTTATTGCCTCACTTGGCTTGCTGGGTCTGGCATCCTTTACAGCAGAGCAGAGATCCAAAGAGATAGGTATTCGCAAGGCCATGGGAGCCTCTTCAGGAAAGATTATTCAGTTACTTTCGATGGAGTACCTGAACCTGGTTTTTATTTCATTCTTTTTCGCAGCTTTACTTTCCTATATAATTATAAGCTGGTGGCTGAAGAATTTTGCATATAAAACCAGTATTGGAATTTTAAGTTTTCTTGTTGGAGGCATTATTGCTCTGTTGGTTGCATTATTATCTGTAAGCTATCAGTCTTTTAGAGCAGCTTCGCGTAATCCTGTGGATTCACTGAAGTATGAATAACCACTTATTTTCCTCAGACCGTATTCGATCTGTGTACCGGTGTAGATACTATTTGATCCCGGCGTTTTTTTCAACCGGGCAACAAAAAACACAGAGAAGGATTAAATATAAGTTATCCTTTCTCTGTGTCTCCCTGTGTCTTCCCTGCCTGCCGTAAGGCAGGTGAGTGTCTCTCAGTGTAAGTTCTTATTTATTTAAAAATAAAAAAATTATATCCCTGCAACCATTACATCGTCGATCACAAGACTTGGGAAAATAGCCTGACTGTATTTATATGGATCATTGGCTACTTCAACAAGCTTCTTCCAGAAATTCAGGTGGTTATCGGCAATATTCATTTCGGCAACATTTTGAACAAACCGGCCGTTTTCATACAATTTACCTATTATACCTACTGAGAAATCACCTGTTGTGGAATTGGAATTTCCTCCGATATAACCTGTGATAAGCATACACCTGCCAAGGTCTTTGATTATTTCATCAACACTCCTTGTTCCCGGAGGGATAATAATATTTGATATTGAGCCCGATGTTGGTTCCCAGTCTAATTTACGGCTATAGTACCAATCGACAATGAACTCATTTACAACGCCTTCAGCAAACAGATCGCGTTTTCTGGCAGGGAAGCCGTCACCATCGTATGTCTTTGACCCAAGTCCCCGCGGAATAAACGGATCATCAGTAAGGGTCAACAGATTACTACCTATAGCTTTGCCTTTTTTGTCTGAGAGGAATGATCTTTTTTGTTGAATACTACCGCCCGACATAGGGTTAAGCAATCCGTTTAATACACGTGATGCACCACGGTTTTCAAGGATTACCGGAATTTTTGTGGTTGCTATCTTTTTACCTCCCAGCAGGTCAAGTGTTCTCTCTGCTGCTACTGTTCCCACCTGATCAAGAGAAGGCAGATCATCTTTGTATCTGCAGCTTACATAATTATAACCTTCAGGACGGCGGTCTCCCTCGTCCTGTGCAGTCATTGATGCACCTATCTGGTATATGGTTGTTTGTGATGATCCTTCAAATCCGTTACTCGTTTTAACAAGTTCCTCATAAGTTGCATCATATTCTCCGGCTTCTACGGAAATAACCTTATCACCACCTTTTTCAAGGCATGAATCTTCAACATTCTTAACCATCCGGTGTCTTTCATCAGGTGTCAGCGCATTGTAATCAGGATCAATGAGCTGAAGGTCTTCTGTTGTTCTACCCTCATAATATTTCGGATCGGGAAGAGTACGGTAAGGATCCTCTTCCATGATCTTTGCACTTTCAACCACTCCTTTAATAAAATCACTGAGTGTTGACTCTCGGTAGTCGGGAGTTGATTGTCCGGCATAACGGTTATTGATAAAGACCTCGAGATAGAGATTCTTTGTGGTAGCCTCCTTGATGACTTCCGGCTTATGTTCCCTATAGTTTATTTCAACCAGACGTCTTTTCGACAGGCTTACCTTACAGTCGTTTGCCCCGGCTTTAAGGGTTTGATCAATTACCCGGTCGGCGAGGTCCTGTAAATTAACTTGTTGTTCTTTTTTGTTTTTCATGATCAGCCTCCTTTCTGTTGTGTACCACCTACGGTTAATGATTTAACAAGAGATGTAGGCATTCCGAAAGAAACAGGAACACCCTGACCGCTTTTACCACATTGTCCTGCTCCTCCACGGAACAATTCCAGGTCATCTGCCGCCATCGTAATATTTGCCAGCATTTTTGGTCCGTTACCCATAATGTTCACATCCTTGATAGGAGCTGTAAGTTTACCATTTTCAATCATATGTCCCTGTGATACATAAAAAGCAAAGTCACCTTCACCGATCTTCACCTGTCCGTTACTTACGTTTTCCACATATATTCCGTGGTCTGCCTCTTTGATGACATCTTCGGCAGTGGCTTCTCCACCAAGCATATAGGTGTTGCGCATTCTTGGTATAGGATAGTTCTGGAAATCCTGCCTGCGTCCGTTACCTGTAGGTTCAACGCCATAGTGTCTGGCAGATATCTTATCATGCAGGTAACTGGTAAGTATACCGTTTTCGACAAGTATTGTTTTCTTGCCGGGAGTCCCTTCATCATCAACATTTATACTTCCTGCCAGGTTCATGTTGGTACCGTCGTCAATGATATTCACGAAAGGCTCAGCCACTTTTTTACCAATCATGGTACTGTATGTAGAAGTGTTCTTACGGTTAAAGTCAGCTTCCATGCCATGGCCTATGGCTTCATGAAGCAAGACACCTGTGACACCTGGCCCGAGCACGACAGGCATCTCCCCTGCAGGAGGTTGTATTGCATCAAATAACTTCAGGGCATTATCAACGGATTTTGAAGTTATTTCATCTACAACCTCATCGGTGTAGAATGAAAAATCGCGTGCACCACCGAGGTTCCAGGAAGCTTGCTCACGTTTGCCGTTTTTTTCGGCAACTACCGAGGCATACAGATATCCTGACGGGATAATATCTTCGGCCAGGACACCATCGCTTGTGACTATCAATATACGTTTTACCGCACTCGAGAAACCTGCATTAACCTTTACTATCTCTGAAGAGAGGTCAAAGCATTTTTCGTTTACTTTTTGGAGTAAGGGTAATTTTGATTCTCCGGGAATACCATTGAAATCAGTAGCAACCGGGTAATAATTCCCTGTTTGGAGCTTGCTGTACGAGGAACCCACGGATGTAGCACTCATATCAGAAATGGTTGCGGCTGTTGAGGCAGCTGATATCATCGACTCCTCTGTCAGATCCTGGGTAAAGCCATAACCTATCTGATCTTCTTTTACAGTGCGGATTCCTACTCCCAGGGAAATATCGCCATACGACTGGTTTACTTTACCATCTTCGAGACCAAGGTAATTTGATACCGTGTATTCGAAATAGAGATCGGCGAAATCACCTCCCTTGGAGAGTGCTTCTGCCAGCAGTTTCCGGCTAATAGATTCATCGATCCCGAACTCATTAAGAAAGTAATTTCCGGCTAACTGTCCGCCGGACGACTTACATGCCTTTAGAGAGGGAAGGAAAAGTAAAGCTCCGCCCGCCAGAGCGGAACTTTGAATAAATTTTCTTCGTGGAATAGGTTTCATGATGTAATTATTTATGATTTACTAAAATACGAAATATGCTGGATTAAAAGGTTAATTCAGCGTAAAAACTAAACGATTGCACGATCGCAAGATTATTAAAAACCTACCCCAAAGCCCTTTTTAGCCTTTATACACAAATATTATTTTAGTGCTTATAAGCAGAGTATTAATAAAAAGGTCAACGTTATTTAGGCATTGACTAACCAGCAACTAGCAACCAGGACCCAGCAACCAGTACCTACTTCGTTCCAAACACCCTGTACGAATGCGGCTTAATGGTTATTTCGTAACTATATGTTGGATCAATACCTCTGTTCCTGAAGAATGGCGGCACCGGTACTTCAGTTCCCCTGAGTGATTCACCTGATAAAAGATCATTAATTGTGTCGACAGGTTCATTTGCAATAATCTTTATCGTGACAGGATCATTAAGAAATGATTCTACGATAAAGGTACCATTGTCATAACAGAAAAGGCTAACCATTGAAGGTCCTTCAAGTTTAATATTGAAGTCCTCTGTTGCAACAGCCCGTATCCGGTTCAGAACCTCAGGCGGATACTGATACAGGTCGGAGAAGTTGTCAGGAATGGTAAGTACATATAGAAATGCTTTAGAATACCGGGCTCTGTGTAGTATAGGCCAGCCTGTTGTCCCCAAGGTTGCAGTTACCTGCTCCCAGGAATCGTTTGTGAGATAAGTTATCTGCGGTATAAGTATCTCCTGTTCGGATTTGCAGTTAGCTCCCCATCCTGCCCTGAAGTCAGTTACAAGAGCCTTCCTGTCGGTATAGGTAAGTTCAACAATATCTTCTATACCTTTTCCCTGCAAAGCTCTTAACAGTCCTGATGTGATCATTACATTTTTACCTGACTGTAAACGTTTTTTAATCTTTTCTACTATCTGCGGGTCAAACTTCGCTGATTCGGTAAGTATTATCATTTTTCCTTCAGTGGGGAATTCAGGTGAGATATCCATCGGGATACCTATCATACCAAGATAGTTTTGCAGGAAATCCTCTCCTATGGCATGGTATGGACGATAACTCATCACTCCCACGGGATTTCCAAGCAATCCCAGGAATTGATCGACATTCTCAAAGGTAAGTCCGGCTGCCCTGGCAATAGTGGAAGGTTCGACAGTACTTCCGTTCGATAGTTGAATAGGTTTCAGCATGTCATCATAATCGAAGCTGGTTCCTGTACCCTGCCATGTTCCCCTCTGTGCAGGACGAAAAGGTGCTTGGAGTTGCCTGTAATCGAACATGGTGATCTCGGGGGCTTTGGCAAATAATGTCAGCCAAAATTGTTCGGCATACCGGTCAAGGTAGAATGATGCTCCCGAATCGATCCATCCGCCTCCATTGCGTCCGGGAGCTATATTGTTGAAATATCTGATTATGAGATAGCTTTGATACTGTTGAAGGTGCTGGTCGGTAAAAACCGGATCACGGGTTTCAGTACCTGTATAGATACCGTCAAACATAGATGGCTGGGTTTCAAGATTGAAGCCCAGTCCCTGGAAATGTTCATACCAGTTTGGATATTTGATAATTACTTTAACATCAGGATTGACTGCTTTAGCCGGATCTATTACCAGCTCGCGGGCAGCATCGGTCATTAGTTTCAAGCGGTAATCCGTCCAGCTCATATCGCCTTTAGCTGCAATGCAGAGATCACATTTACAGCTGGTGAAGAAGAAATCGTCAAGGATGAATTCATCGAAATACTTTGCTGTGTATTCGGCAATCTCTTTTACTTTCTTACGGTGTTCCGGATTTGAATAACAGAAAGTCTCGAAGTTATTGCTTTCATCAATAGTATAGGTTATTCCTCCGGCAACTTTTAGTCCCTTTGATTTAAAGAATTTTATTGCTGACTGAAGGGTAAGCTCATCAACAATAAGTAGATCGCGGTGTGTCTCAAGGTATATCTTGTCGACCTTTACCTGCCGGCTTATCAGGTTCCAGGTCTCTTCGAGCTTTTTTTGGTCGGCCATATCGCGAACCTCATAGGCACGTGTGTAAACCGATACGGTGAAGTTCTTATAAAATGGAGGTTTTTGTGCTTCAATAACTGTAAAGAAGAAAACAGACAATAAGAAGAATGATATTTTTTTCATGGTCAGAATATTTTATTGGGAAATTAAAGATAGGAATAAATAAAAAATGAGAAGGAAAAATGGCCTATTTCTCAGTATATACCGGAAAAGCTTCGTCGCCTGCTCTTTTTGAAAGAGGGGTCTCATTTTCCCCGTTGATATCCATAAGGTAAATCTCTCCCTCATAAGCCAGGTTACGGGTTGTTGCAAAGAGAATATACATTCCATCGGAAGATATTTCAGGATTCTCGTTGTTCCTGTAACTGTTGGTCAACCTGGTAATATCGGAGCCGTTACTGTTTACGGCAAATATTTCGGGTGCTCCCTGGTCAATGTCTGACTGATAGACAATCTTCTTTCCGTCAGGTGTCCATTGTGGATAGTAATTACCAAATGCAGGAGGATCAGTACCTTCATAATTCATGACATGTGAATATGTAAGCTGGATAGGATTGCTTCCGTCACTATCAGCAACAAAGACCTGTGGACTCTGATTTTCTACTTTGGCAGTATAAACAATTTTTCGTCCATCGGGAGACCAGTCCGGTTCATATCCCCCGGCCAGAATAAGTTGTTTGTCCGAGCCATCTATATTCATTAAATAAATTCCCCTCAATGTACCTTTTGTTTGCGTAAATGCTATCTTATTATCAGGGGAGAATCTTGGTGAATTGTTGTTTAATGTATCAGTCAGGATAGTTTTTCCCTGTGTTGCTATATCATAAATGGTAATATCATTTGTAGGGTCAATATACAAAGGAAGAGAATAGTCGGTTGTATCTTCATCTATGTATTTAGAGTAGACAATTTTAGTATCGTTTGCCGACCAGTCTGCAGCCCCGATATATTTTTCAGCCCTGTCAATAAGGGTAAGGTCAGTGCCGTCTAAATTTATTGAGTACAACTCGTAGAATGAGTCATCTGAGTAATGTACGAACAAAACTGTATTGCCTGAATGTGAAACAACTGGTTTTTCATATACTGTTGTAAGATCTGTAATTTCATATTGATTCGATCCATCTTTTCTCATTATCATCAGTTTCCACCCTGTGTTGTTCTCAAGATTACCTGAAAGGAAAATAATATTTGAATCCGGCTGGGAAGAGATAAAATCTTCCTTTTCACAACTTGTTAGAAGGAGTGTACAAATTACAAATAAGATGTAATATTTCTTATTCACAGGCTTATAATTCATAAATAATTGAACAAAAACCAAGCCAGAATAGGATTTTGGTTCCAATACTTAAAACGCAAAAAAATATACAATCCGTCTAACTCTCATCCTTAATTCACTTTGCATAATTATATTTAACTTTAAGTAAAATATTATTATAGCAAATTATTATAACTAAAGTAAGAAATAAATGATGATTACTAAAAGATTACTGGCATGTTTTGTTATGTTGATCATTATGTCACCAACATACAGCTCAGGCATAGAACAATTACCTGCCACTCTTGTATATAATCTTGATTTAAAGATCGATTATAATACGAAGAAGCTGTACGGTACGTGTGAAATAACCATCTCTAACATAACTGAAGAACCAATTAAAAATGTACCAGTCTCATTAGACCATCTCACTTATTCGGTTATTCCGCGGAAGGATGGCGGTATGTTAGAGACCATATTGCCAGGGATTTTACCATTATCAGGACAGATGGTTTTGGTTATCCGGTTATTTGCAATCCGGATGACCGGGATATGATGTTTATAAATCAACAAAAATTTGATTACAACATTAACATCACTGTACCAGCAGAAATGTTTGTGGTAACCGGGGGTAAATTAATTGACAAGACCATAGAAGGAGATGAGATAACATACACTTTTTCCAATAAGAAACCATCCAGGCGGATAGATATTGCCATTTCGGATTATAAGACCCTGGAAGAAGGTGAGAATAAGGTCTATTATTTTGCCAGCGACAGCATTAGCGCCCGGAAAATCATGAATGCTTTGCAAACATCTTTTGAGTTATATACCAGTTGGTTTGGACCGCTTGATAACTATCAGGGATTTTCAATTATAGAAGTACCTGAGGGATATAGTTCACAACAGGCTATTACAGCAATAATCCTGTCGGCTGAAAATTTCAGGGGATCTAATGATATGCGTGTAGTATATCATGAAATGGCACATTCATGGAATGTTACAAATCTGGATCCTCAACCCTGCAGATTTGAAAGTGAGGGTTATGCTATGTTCTTACAGACCCTGTTATTGGAAAAGTTAGATAACAGGAAAGATATGGTTTCAACAGAAGCACAGAGCTTTTTAGACAGAATAAGGAATGCCTTTTCAGAAAACCAAGAGTATCATACTATACCAATAAAAGATTACGGTATAAAAGGGATGACCGATTATTCTTATACACTCGGAATGGTTGTCTTTTCGATTTTCTATGATATAATCGGACAGGAATGTTTCAATGAAATTATCGGGTCATTTTACCTTGCTCATCATAATGAAGGTGCAACTCTTGAAGATTTCATTGATCATTGTAAAAAAATATCTCCCGTTGACCTGGAGGAATTTTTCAATGACTGGATTTACACAACAAAAGGGATAAAGCTTGTTGTGGAGGGAAAAACATTTGAAGAGCTAAAAGAATATTATAATTAAAATAAATCCCATTATTTTCTCCCTGAATGTAGTTTTTTACTATTTCCATGGACTAACCAGATAAAGGTTATAAAGGGAGAATTATAATTATCCACAAAAGAATAGCCAGACAGTAAAAACAACTGATAATGATTGGAGCAACCCGGCTTGAAGAGGAATTTCTAGAACAGATAAAGCGGCACCAGAATATTATTCACAAAATATGTTTTATCTATAGCAGGAGCAGATCCGACAAGGAGGACCTTTACCAGGAGATTGTATTGCAGCTGTGGAAATCGTACCCGACATTCGGAAAACGATCTGCTTTTTCGACATGGATGTACCGGGTTGCGTTGAATACTGCGATTTCAACAACGAAAAAATTCTGGTTTTCAGCCGGAGCTGAACTTCCAGATATAGCATACGAAGATGAAAATCTGTCGGATATGTCAGAAGATATCAGGATACTGTATAAGGGTATCTCAAAGCTGGCAAAGGTTGAAAAGGCAATAATTCTGCTCTGGCTGGAAAACAGCAGTTATGAGGAAATAGCTGAAGCAACAGGTATTTCAGTAAAGAATGTGAGTGTAAAGCTGGTCCGTATCAAAGCCAGGCTTTCTGATATAATAAAGAAAATGCAATAATCATGAACAATATAGATCTTGAAAAATATAAATCGGCATGGAAGGAGGAAAAAAGCTTTAATAAAGCTACTCTTTCTGATTCGGAGATCAGAACCTACATTATGAAAAGGTCAAAAGGACTGACGGGATCATTTAAAGCAGGTATTATTCTCGATATTATCCTGAAGACAATACTTGGAATATCATTTATTGTCCTGATATTCCTATTCCCGGGGAAAACGGAAATCCTGAGTCTTTGTATCATGGCAGCTTTAGTACTGTTATATATGTTATGGTTAAACTTCTCAGCATATCGTAAAATACCCGGACAGGAAGAATATTCAGGGGATATACAAAATTTTCTAAAGAGCAGGATAGGATTTTACAGAACAAAATTTCTAAAAACCGTTTATGTGATTGCCCTTACAAATCCTTTTGTTTTCCTCAGCGGGATGCTGTACTACTTTTATTTTAAATACGAAACGATCAGACAGCTACAACTTGAGGATATTCTTGTCTTCAGCATTTTCTGTATTGCAGGTTTTGCCCTTGGGGCTTTTGTGCAGGTCAAGCAGTACAATTTCCAGGTAAAACAGATGGAGGAATGTCTGAAAGAACTTGAAAGTAACGGGATTGATAAAGCTACGATAAGAAAGCATAAAAAGCAGAAAAGGACAGGTTTAATTATATCCCTTATCGCCCTTATTGTTGGATTACTGCTTCTCGGGATATTATTTACACTTTAGCAGACCACCCCATTGTTTAGCAATGTATCTTTTGTCACGCATTATAGGTGATACTATTCTTCTTTTTTAGTAAGTATCATTTCCGTTTGGCCGGTGCTCCAGACAGCATCACCATTAATGTTGGTTTTATCTTTGATTTTTAATGAGAATAATACGATTTCCCCATCAACATTGGAGGTATAAATTATTGAATCACCCTTTGCCTTAAGCCAGCTGGATGGATTCATAATTAATTAAATTTTGAACTAGTGAAAGATAAAAAAAACAACAGGATAAATCAAGAATAAGTTCAGTTAGTCTTTAACACATCTTACACTGCAGCCATCTTGTTTGCTATTATGGAAACTATACAATACGGTACCGGAATAAGACATAGACCATACAATGCCATCAAATTTATCTTTTTGTGTACTCGTCCACCAGTATCCGGTCTCTCCGATTTCACGAAAAATGCCTTTATAATGATACCTGCATCCCCCGGGGAGAGCAAGAAAATCATAGTTATTTGCAAAACATGGATTTGGCTCTTTCCATAAAGGTGAATTGTAGTCTTTTAATTTTCCCCCTGCAGTTTTATTGTCACCTATAAAAGACTTGAGAATATTCCAGTCGGCATTGGTTGGCAAATGCCACCCTTCGGGGCAGAGTAGTCCGGTTTCGACAACATAAAAATTGTATAAAGCCCCGTAAAACCTTTTATTGAATATTGAATCATTTTTATACCAGCAGTAGCCGGGAGAATGCAAATAATCCCATGCCGAATCGGTTAATATATATGGTATTTGTGAGCCATCATTATACAAAGTGGTCTTTAGATTCTCAGCCATCCATATCTGCGTGCCAATGCCTATTGTTTTATATTCATTTCCCTCAATATCATAAACAAGGCCTTTTTGGCCGGTATAGTCGGGGAATACAGGAGGGACTGACTCTTCACAACTGGTGGTTAAGATAATTAGTACCAGAGCTAAAAACACCAGCAAGCAGATTTGATATTTTAATCTTCTGGGCAGCATTTAACTACAGAATAAAAATATTAAACGCTGAAAGTGAGGGATTTATTATAGCCTGTATGAAATATGAACAAAATCCGTGATGCTCTTTGAAAAAATCTGAGTTACTCTGTGGTTAGTAAGTGTTGCAGGTTGCAGGTTGTCCTTATTTTTTAGCGAGTTTTGAAAGTTCAGGTAATTATTCGTTTCTCAGTGTCTCAACCGGATTAACACGTGAGACTTTGAAAGAATAGATAAACAGAGTTGGTAATACCACCAGAGCTGCTATAATGAATGCGATAACGAAACCCCACCAGTTGATATTGGTCTTATAAGCAAAATTATCCAGCCACCTCGTAACAAAGTAAAGGGTAACCGGGATTGAGGTCAACACCGACACAAGGATCAATATGAGGTTATTTAGTATAAACCTGTTTACTATTGAGAATTCAGAACTTCCAAAGACTTTCTTTATTCCGATCTCTTTAGTCCTTGAACGGGCAACAAAGAGGGTAAGACCGAAAAGACCCATCGCAGCAACAAGCAGAACAAACAAAGCAAAGATTGATACAATGTTAACCAGGTTCTTTTCAGACGAATAGAGTTGTTTGACTATATCTTCAATAGTTATGTAAATAAATGGCCTGTCAGGGGCTACTTTCTTCCATTCGGCTTCAAGCAATGGAAGGATTTTCTCCAGTGTGCCAGTTCTATAATGTACTGCAACCTGCATAATATATCTGTCTGACAAATCTATCATCAAGGGAGGAACCTCCGACCGGATCGAGTGCAGATCAAAATTTTTTACGATTCCTATGATTGTTAAGCTTCCCATTTGTTTTCCCAGTGGATCAATAATACCCAGCTGTTTTACAGCAGCTTCATTGAGCATTACTGATTGTGTAAGATCACTTCCGAATTCAGGAGAGAATTCGCGGCCTTCAAGAATCCTGATCCCCATGGTCTTGATAAAATTATAATCAACAGCCAGCCCTTCAACCTGGACATTTTTGGATTTGTCCTGGAAATGCGGTATCATGGAACTCATTGAACTCATGGTGGGAAGAGTCATCATTGTTCCGGATGCTTCAACTATATTGGGATTTGATTTAATATTATTTATGAATGCAGAATACTCTTTAAAATCACGACCGAGATCGATCAAAAGGACGTCACTGGTATAAAATCCCGGGTCTCGGTTAAGTGCAAAAAGATATTGAGAACGTATAAAAAGTGTTCCGGATACAAACGAACAGAAAATGATAAGCTGGAAAACAATGAGGATTGACCGGATATATATTTTATTTTTCCCGGTGTGGATTACATTTTTAAGTATATCGATAACGTTCAGTTTTGAGAGGTATACCGAAGTATAAATTCCGGATAAAACACCAATTAGAATTGTAAGTATTAGGTAAACAGAAATATACATTAAAATATTAGAACTGATGATATTAAGTTGTGTATGGAAAAGTTTTGCAGCCCATGGTAAGGAGATCCGAAACAATATCAGAGAAAAAGGTAATACCAGGATAGCAAGAATCAGAGATTCGCTTAATAGTTGTGTTTTAATATTGTTATTAGCGGCGCCAAATGTTTTTCGTATCCCTATTTCTTTTGTCCTGCCCGATGAAATAGCAGTAGATAGAATGATATAATTGATTGCAGCAACTAATATTATCAGGAAGGCTATAATGGTAAATAACCTGATATTCTTAAGATTTCCATGTATTCCCGTATTCATTACATCATCTGAACCAAGGTAAACATCAGGCAATCCTTGCAGAAGGTAGTGAAAATGAGGATCTTCACTGATATGCTTTACTTCAAAATCGCTGAATTGATTTTCGATGGATTCAGGATTACTTGATTTTGAAATTCTTATCCAGGTGTGCCAAAAATTCATATTCCACAGCTGGTCGGCATTATCAACACCAAATGTTTCATTTATCGGCGCTATTGTCCATTTACTGTTAACAAGGCACTCTGCCCTGAAGGTTGAATTTTCCGGTATGTTTTCATAGACTCCCTGTACCACAAACAGGTGTTCTTCATTATTTACAATTCCCATAATCTCTTTTCCAACCGGATTCTGATCCGGGAAAAATTTCTTTGCCAGTTCTTCTGATAGAATGATAGAGTTTTGATCGTCCAGCAGACTCTTCCGGTCTGTACTTTCGATCAATGGGATCGTAAAAATATCGAAGATTTCAGAATCAGTAGCGACCGGATAAGTTATATCAATAAAGTCATCCTTTAACTTAAGCTTCAAACCTCTCAGGTAACGTTCCCTGACAGCAACTTCAACCTGGGGGAATTCATCTTTAAGTGCGGTTGCCAGGATATAAGGTGTTCCGAATTGTGTACTTTTGAAATCCTTATAATAATTAAGTACCCTGTAGACCTGTTTCCTGTGTTTGTGGACATGATTATAACTGAGTTCGTTGATTATATATAGCAGGATGATAAAGGATGCTGCCAGGGCTATTGAAAGTCCAAGTGTGTTTATGGCTGTAAATATTTTATTCTGCTTCAGGAACCGCAGTGCAGACTTAAGGTAATTCTTAATCATTATGTGGATGATTTATTATCAGTAATATGATAGGATATATTCTATCTGATTCAATAATTTTACATGATCCGAATTTCATTTTTTTTGTTCCTCAATGATATTCTCGATTTTCTCCATAAGTTTCTCAATACGTTCGATAGATGATTTTAATTGCTCTGTTTCCTTATCATTTTTTGCATCTTTTAACTTTTCTTTAAGTTCTTCTTTTTTATTTTCAAGCTTTGTAAGGTAGTCTTTCTTTTTTTCTATTTCTTCTGCCTCAATAGCTTCATCAAAGATCAGCTCTTCAGGAGATTTGTCAGGTTTTTCAGGCTCTTTTTTGACCTGTTTCTTTGGAATGAAAGTTGTTTTATCAACTCTACGCTGGTTCATAAATGAAGGAGATACGATCTCAATTCCTTTTTCATGCAGGACATCCATTACTTTTCCATTAAGAAGAGAAACGGTACTGAAGAACATACTGCTGTCCTCCAGGAATCCGTGAATCTTGTAAGCAACAGAATAATCACCCAGTTCCATAATATAAACATAGGGATCTTTTAAGTTGGCTCCGGAAGCTGCTTCTTTCAGGGCTTCTTCTATTTTATGCCGTGATATGTCATATCCGAGAGAGACTGTTGTTGAAACCACGGTATTGGTTTTGCGGGTCAGTTTTACCGGATTGGATGCTATGTATAAGTTTGGTATAGTAACGAAATTACTGTCTTCAATCTGGATTTCCGTATGAAATACATTCTTTCTTACAACTCTGCCCTGCAGATCGCCCAGTCTGATCAGATCGCCATTCCTGAAGCGTTTCATTGTATTATTCATGATGCCGGCGATAAGATTCCCAAGGATGGTTGTCGAACTTAAAGCGATTCCTGCACTGATGACTAAGCCCAAAAAACTTAGGATCTGTCCTTTCAGACTTTTATCAATTGGAAGAGATAGGATGAAAACAAGTATTCCGATGAAAATCAGAAGAAATAGTAGTTGTTCTTTTTCCAATTATTCTGTCTGATGGTGCCGATTTTAGTTTTTTGAAAATCCACCCATTAATGAGTAGCAGGACAACAAGTATCAATATGACACTGCCCGGCTCCAAAAATGATTTTATGATATCAAATACTTTTTCCATGACAATTCATTATTATTGAATATTCAGTCAATCACATATGTCCTTTTTTGAATAGATTATATACTATTTTTAAATATCCTTCAGTAAGCGTCCGAAAATATCGGCCCCGGTAATAATTCTCTTCTCTTCTGTACTCCAGAATAAAACTATATCCTTTTCTATAGGCAGATCAGTATTTTTATCTGATTTATCGCGCAGTTTTTTATAACCTCTCCCATATTAGTTTTGCTGTCTGTGATTATCAAAGGAATATGACAAAAATCCTGAATGCTTTTACAATTATTACAAAATAATGTCGAACGTATAAAACCATCAGCATCAAGAACCACAACAGGCTTATCTTCAGGATCGGTAAATATCACCCATTTTTAATTCGAATCATTTATCTGACGGATAAATTTATCTTCGACAGATGATTTAAAGCCCGGGAAAAGAGGCTTATTATTTTCAACAGGAAGGCTGATAATACTCCCGGGATTGACAGTTTCTCCTTCTTCTGAAACCTGTATGTCATCCAATGAAAGAAAATTTATAGCTCCTGTACCTTCGATAAAATCTATTTCACTATCAGTATCTTCCACATGTTTTTTCAGGAATAGTTTGATATTTTGTTCCTTAAAAAACTGTATCGATTCTTTTCCTAACCATGCGTCAAGCAGTAAAGCACTTGGTTTGGCAACGGGAAAAAGAAGAAACTGGTACAACTTGAGTACAGGAGATAATAATGAGGCCATTTTCAGGGAATTACGTGAAAAATAGGCTTGTGGGACTATCTCACCGAACAACGTGATCAGGAATGTTGAGAATAAAAATGAGACTATACCTGCCATTACGGAATCTGAAAGCAGTGTCAGTAAAACATTGATTCCTACATTTCCCCACAGAATGGTAGTGAGCAGGAAATTTGAATCAGTTCTCATCTTCAGTACTTTCTGTACCTTTTTTGAATCAGTACTCTCAGCTTCTATCTCTAACCGTAAGCGACTAAAGCTGAAAAAGGCCAGGTTTAATCCTGAAAACATGGCCGACTGGGTAATACAAAAGGCTATTCCGATCCAGACCAGTAAATTGTCCATAATCATAACCACTTTTTTTAATATAAAAACATTATAGCTGCCATGGTAATTTTTACATCCCACATGACAAAATACGCACTTCTAAAAGGATTATTATGTTTATTGAACTGAGTTTTTTACAGTTACGATATGCTTCATTAAATTTATGTATTCCGGATAATCCTTTCAGGTATATAGAAATCTTCTTTCTTAAGGTTACATTTTTTTGCTATATACTTGCAGTAATCGAGCCGGCCGGCCTTTTGATCACGTGTGTCGGAACCAAAGGTAAATTTCAGTCCCTGATCCTTTGCCATATTTATAAATTTCTCATGAGGTGTATGGGCCAGGTCATTTATTTCGATATTTAAATTTCTCTTTTTTAAAGCAGAGATTATCTGCTGCATCCTATCCTCGGTCCATAGGGTATAATAATCGCGTGCTATACAAACCGGCAGGAAGAGCGTCCATCCGAAAGTAGTGAGGGGTTCATTATTATTGATGACTTCCATTATATGTGCCATATATTTATCCATAAACATTTCCGCATTATCAACATAAGTGTCAAAGTTCCAGATCCGAAGGGTTTCATTATATCCATTCCCCGATGGTATCGTCTGTGCATCCATAAGCACATAGTCGAGTTGATCTATTACTTCAGGAGAAAAATTCCTGGACCATCCCGGGGACATTGGCTGTAATCCTATATAAACCGGATAGGGAAGAAGCGATTCAATGTATCTTTTCAGGCTGGTATCATCATTGATGCCATATCCGGGATTCACCATAACCCCAAATTGGACACCGGTTTTTTTGCTGATCTCCATCAACTGGTCTATCGAAAGAGTATTGGCAAGATGAACATGGAGGTCCATCAAAGGGAAATCAGCATCACCATATTCACTTATATTACCGACCAATGGTGATACAGTGAGCATACCACCTGCGATACCTGCATTTTTAATAAAGGTTCTGCGTTTCATTTTCTTTATTTTAGATGATTAATGATAATAAAGGCATGATTAAATTTTCAGTGTTCAGAGTTTCGCGTTCCGTGTTAACATTGGTGCCTGTTCACGGGAAATGAACCCGTTTGATCCTCACATAACCACTTCCCATAGGGGCGCTTATATGTTCCTGAACTTAATGATTAGCTTTGTTATTCACAAATACAATTTAAAATACAGGTAACTCTCTGTTATTTTAATAACTTGCATATTCTTTAATTACCAGCAATTTAATATAAAATGTATTAATAAACTAAACGTCACGATTATGAAAAGGCTTATTATCCCTGTTTTGTTGGTTGTAATCACAACAATAATAGTTGGATTTGTCGCTTGTAAAAACTCAAAAAAGCAGGAGATAAAGAACGCAACAATTGAAGAAGGCCAACCGGATACCACCCTACATGAAGCAGTTGTAACAGAAAGAGTTTTTCCGAAGGATTCGCTTATTCTGGAAATAAGAAAAGAATTTAACCGTATCGAAAATGCTTCTTTACAGGAGGATCGAAGGTCATATGCTGATCTGGAAAATATGGATTACGCATCATATCATGCCTATTATGATAACAATGAATTAGTAAAACTACAAATGACAGGTGGTGAAGGGCCTTATGCAAACATATATACCTTTTACCTGAAGAACAATGAACTTTTTTTTGTT
>CAZOZU010000002.1:0-22136 GCA_964584355.1 uncultured Rikenellaceae bacterium | reverse complement strand
ATAGAAGGCAGCGGTATCGGCCTTCCCCTTGTAAGCCAGATAATCAACAACCATAACGGTACAATTGAAATAAAATCAGATAAAGGACAGGGTACCGAAGTTATTATAAAATTACCCCAGACAAGTTAATTGAGATTATCTAAGAATAAGCAGATTAAGAATTAAGGGATCCCCTTAATTACCACTGGTTATGCTCTGTATATCAGTCCATTCCGAGGAATCTCAAAAGCAAAAAAGGTCAATAATCATCTAATTGGCTCATATACAGTACCTTCCGGGAGGATTAAAAATTTAATCATTTTTTAATATGATTTTAATTTGGGTTTAATAGCACGAATATATCATTGTGACGGTTAGTTTGCATAGTCAATTTTTTTGTAACATTCAGGTTAATCTGTGAAGTGCCGGAAAAGGTTTATTTTCTGGCAATTAGCAGTGGCGCAAAGATTAAGTGATTTGAAAAAATCACTTTTTAATTTATAGAATAGAAAAGAAGAAAATTGATAAATATTTTAATTGCCCTACTTACTAACTACCCATGGTAAAAATTAAAATACGCCCACATTTTATAAAAATGTGCCTTCTGACAGTGAACAATATATTTACATTGTCTTTTTGCATTATTTTACTTGTTTTTCTTGCAGGTTGCCGGTCAGATTCCGGTAAACAAACAGCATTAACAGTTCCTCCTCCGGATGGAGATTTCTTCCAGGAAATTGCATCTGATATCGGACTTGATTTCATGCACTCCATAGGAGATCATCACCTTGATAATATTGTTGAATCAAGTGCCGGAGGTGCTGCATTTCTTGATTATAACCAGGACGGCTATATAGATCTGTATCTTTCAAGCGGGACATGGGTGGAAGGTCTCAGTACTGAACCAAAGCTTGAGGAGATGTCACACAATCATTTATACCGTAACCGTGGTGACGGCACATTTGAGGATGTAACAAGAAAAGCTGATGTGGGAGGACCCTGGTACACCATGGGATCTATAGTGGGCGATTTCAATAATGACGGATACCCCGACCTGCACCTGAGTAATTACGGACCAAACGTCCTGCTGATGAACAAAGGTAACGGATCATTTACAGATGTTACAGAACGTGCAGGCGTTGACGGGGGAGATAAATTAAGTGTAGGTGCAGTATGGCTCGATTATGATCTTGATGGTTTTCTTGATCTGTATGTGGGTAACTACCTGAATTATGATCCCGAATACGATTATTATTATACTCCTGACGGCTTCCCGGCTCCATTGGCCTACGACAGCCAGAAGGATGCCCTTTACCATAACAACGGAGACGGAACCTTCGAGGATGTTACAGATGCCATGGGAATTATAGATATTGACGGCAGGGCTATGGGTGTCGGAGCTGCCGATTATGACCAGGATGGATACGTGGATATATATGTGGCCAATGATCATACATTAAATTACTTATTTCATAACAACAGCGGCTTAGGATTTACAGATGTCGGGACCATGACAGGAACAGCATTCAGCCAGGGTGGTGAGGCAACTGTCAGCATGTCGATGGATTTTGCTGATTTTAATAACGATTGCCTTATCGATATGTTTGCTTCAGACGATACATACTGCTCATTATATAAAAATGAAAGCAATGGTGTTTTCAGCGATATTTCTTTTGTTTCAGGACTCTCTTCAGTATGTGCACAGTTTGTAGGATGGTCAGCCACCTTCATGGATTATGATAACGACACCGATGTGGATATATTAAAAACCAACGGTGAGCTGAAACATCTTTACGGTCATGAGGACCAGCTACTGGAAAACATTGGTGATGATAAATTCGTTGACATTTCACTTGAACGGGGTGAATATTTCAGCAGAGAGTATGTGGGCCGTGGAACCTGTGTGGGCGATTATGACAACGACGGCGATATGGATGTCCTTGTTGTAAACCTTAATGATCAGTGCAGGTTCTTGCGAAATAACAAAGGAAATGAAAACAACTGGCTATTAATTAAATTAACAGGCACCTCAAGCAACAGGGACGGCATAGGAGCAAGAATTAAAATTAGCACCGACGGAAGAAAACAGATAGCACAGAAAAAAAGTACTACCGGTTATCTTTCCCAGAATGATCCCCGGATACATTTTGGCCTTGCAAAAAGCGATGCTGTTGATACAATAGAAGTAATTTGGCCTTCAGGAAAAGTACAATTACTCGAAAATATAAAAGCAAACCAGATACTTGAAATTACAGAACCCTAATACTAATACCCGAATAACTAATAATGACTCTCCGAAAGATATTCATACTACTTATTAATGTACTGGCGTTAAGCCTGACTTGCCTTCTCATTGTTTCATGCAACCAAAAACCGACAAGTGGTAAGCTTATAATAACCCGGATACGGGGAGATATTCCGGATCAAAATTTTATCACTGGTGAATCATGGCGTTATATGCCCGAAGCACAGATTGTGGCACTGAATCCGGAGAAACCATCTTCCCTGACAGTACTTACATCTGATTTTTACTCTGCATGTTATCCTGAAATATCGTATGATGGACACAACATGCTTTTTGCGGCTCAGAAAGAAGAAGGCGGTCTGTGGCAGGTCTGGGAAATGAACTTGAAAAATAAGAAATACAGAAAGATCATTTCCTCAGAAGAAAACTGTGCCGATCCGGTCTATTTGCCAAAAGGACGTATGGCATTTATCAGGCATACCGTAAATGACACTGTGAAAGAAGCTGATTGTCTTTATACTTGCTTTCTTGACGGTTCCAAAGTCCAGCAAGTTACTTTCAGTCCGCTTTCCAACTTTGCCACAGCTGTTCTTAAGGATGGCCGTTTTTTAACGGTTGCCAGACAGGTATTTCCTGAACCGGACGATCCGATATTAATGGTTATGCGCCCCAATGGCACAAAATCTGACATGTTTTACATGGGTCCTGAAGGCAGTACGATACTTAGTCGTGTAAGAGAAACAGATGATAGCAAGTTATTCTTTATTGAATCTGATAATAATGATGCCCCCGGAGGAAACATTATATCAATAAGTTATAACAGACCTCTGCATACCAAGGAAAATCTTTCCTCTGAGATCAATGGTACTTTTAATGCTGTTCTGCCAATGCAATCAGGTACAATGTTAGTATCATACCGTAAACCCGGTTCTGATCATTTTGCACTTTATGAATTTGATCCTGCAGATAAGAAATTGGGTAAAATTATATATGAAAACAAAGAATATAATGTATTGGATGTTGTTGCGGCAGAAAAATATGAACGTCCCAGGAAATTGCCAAATGAAGTGGATTTGATGGTTAAAACAGGGCTCTTGCTTTGCCAGAATATCAATATGCTGGGATTTGAATCAACACTTAATACTAATACTGCACAAAAAGCAACAAGGGTTGAAGTACTGGGTGTAGATTCATCTTACGGAATTGTGCCGGTAGCAGAAGATGGTTCCATTTATTTAAAGATACTTGCAGATAAACCTTTCCGGATCAAAACACTTGACAAGAATAACAATGTTATAAACGGACCATGCGCATGGTTATGGGTTCGTCCTAATGAACGACGCGGATGTGTTGGTTGTCATGAAGACCCTGAACTGGTACCTCATAATCTGATTCCCCTGGCCGTAAAAAAAGATCCTGAAATTATCCCTACACATATTGATGTAATAATTGAAAAAGAAGTAGAACTGGAATGAAAATGAAAAAAGTTTATAAAAGAATATTAATAACTGTCGGAATTCTGGTCATTCTGGGGGTAATAATACTTCCCCCTTTTCACAAGTGGGCCAGAAAACATGTAAATTATCAGACAGCTGTGGATGATCATCCGCTGAATTGCTTTTCATGCCACCTCTACACTCAAAAAACAGGTTTTATTCCAAAGTTGATCAATGCCGATTATTATTCACCTTTCAACCTTGCAATAGCTCCTGATGGAAAAAGGTTGTATGTGGTTGCCGAAGAAGATTATACCCTGCTTGTAGTAAACACATTAACCGGTGAAGTCGAAAAAATAATTGAAGTAGGTGATCAGCCTCATAGTGTAATACTCGATAATGAAGGAAAAAGAGCCTATGTAAGTAATCAATGGGCCGATAATATTTCAGTAATCGATCTTGATAACTTAAGTGTAATTGACACGCTTAAAACAGGTAATGGCCCGGCAGGAATTGCATTGAGCTCTGATGAGAAATATATTTATTCTGTCAATTCATATACAAACGATATTTCTGTAATTGAACTTCAGTCAGGAAGAGAAGTTAAAAGACTCTTTGCAGGTAATAATCCTACAGGTATAGAAATGTCTCCCGATAAAAGCAAACTATATATTACAAGCCGGCGGGCGCTTCTTGTTCCATACGGAGATCCGGTAGCAACTGAAATTACAGTTGTAGATGATAAAACCAAAATTGTTTCGGACCGCGTGGATCTGGAATCAGCCTATATGATGGAAAATATTGCCTTCACTCCTGAAGGAGATTGGTTAATAACCCCCCTTATCAGGCCAAAGAATCTTATTCCTTCAATCCAGGTGGAAAGAGGTTTTATGATGACCAATGGCATCGGTATAATCGAACATAAACCCGGTGGCAAAATATATCAATTGCTACTGGATGAACCAAACAGGTATTTTGCCGATCCTTTCGGAATTGAAATAACACCTGACGGGAAATATGTCTTTGTTACTCATGGAGGAGTCAACTATATAAGTGTTGTTGATCTTGAATCACTGCGTTCCTTTATTTCAGAATCATCAGATGAATTGCTTACCTACTACTCCAACCATCTGGGAACCAGCTACCGGTATGTTGTCAAAAGGATACCTACAGGCTCAAATCCAAAGGGTATGGCCCTTTCACCTGATGGTAAATTACTTTATGTTGCAGAACATCTTGAAGACAGGATTGCGGTTATCAATACCGAAACCCTCGAAACCACAAAAACTATTGACCTGGGTGGTCCGAAAAGAATTACTGTCGCCAGACGCGGAAGAAGGATCCTGAACAATGCCAGCGGTACATTCCAGACACAGTATGCATGTTATACATGTCATCCGGATGCACATGAGGATGGCCTTGTTTACAATATGGCATCAAAAGATATGGGACGTAACCTGGCAAATACACAATCGCTGCGTGATATAGGCGATACAGCTCCTTTCAAATGGAACGGGAAAAACCAGACTATATACAAACAGGACGGTATGAGGTTCTCCACAGTACTGACAAGAACGGAGCCCTTTGCCTATAAAGACCTCGATGCACTGGTTGCATACATTGTAACAGGTATTCCTTATCCCCCAAACCTCCTGTATAATCCTGATGGAGAGTTAACTGATATACAGAAGCGAGGTAAAATGCTTTTTGAACGTACACACGATAATTATGGAAATGAGATTCCTGAGCAGGGTCGTTGTGTAACCTGTCATCCTCCACCCTATTTCACAAACAGACAATTCGAAGACGCGGGCACTCTTATTGCAAGTGACGATTCCATGTTGTTCGACACACCGCATCTAAATAATATATATGGGTCACCACCATATCTGCATCACGGGAATGCTATGACTCTTGAAGAGATATGGACTATTTATGCTGAAAATGATGAGCATGGTGTTGTTAATGATTTTACAAAAATACAGTTGAACGAACTGGTAGAATATCTTAAATCCATTAGCGATCCGAAATTCTACCAGGATGAAGACAAAAAGTTTCTTTCAAAAATTATAAAAACCCGATAAAACCTGAATTCTATGATGAAGATTCTTAAAAATAAAATTGTACTATCTGCCCTGATAATTGTAATAATTGCCGGGCTGAGTATTCTTACACTTACTCTGAGTGGAAAAAGTAAAAAACCCATTGCAGACAGACCTAAAACGGAGGAAATGTCGTTCGGTCCGCTCGATTATCCCACCCTTGAGTCAAATGAAGAGCTCAGGAGGGGAGACATAATGAAGAAACAGGCCCTTACGATGCCTGTCTACGGAAACTGGCGTAACTTCACCGTAGAGGATGGCTTACCTGATAATAAAGCATATACATTGCGGATTGACGGTGAACGTGATCGTGTACTTGTCGGCACACATCATGGACTTGCTGTTTATAAAGATGGCAAATGGACCAATTATACTACTGAAGACGGCCTGGCCCATAACGGGATAGTCTCTATTGATATAAGCGCCCCCACAGGAGATGTATGGATCGGAACACTGGGCGGTCTGAACCGGTGGTCGGGCGGAAAATTCGAAACCTTTAACCAGTTCAATAGTGGAATGCCTAATGATCTGGTTTACAACGTCTTCTGCTACGGAAAGGATGTATGGGTGGCAACAGGCGGCGGTGCCGGACTTTATGATACCTACTCCAAAACCTGGGAAATCTTCACAGAACAAAATGCACCGATGCATGAACCATGGACATATGCATGTTCAGCAGGTGAAGGAAAGGTATGGATAGCTGCCTGGGGAGGCGGAGTAATTGAATATAATATGAGAACCAGACATTTCAGGGACTATATTGACCCTGATGGCTTTATGGAAATCGACTTACTGCCGGATGATGGTGTTATTCATGATATTACAACAGCAACATCTTATGCCGACAGCATATTCTGGGTTGCTACATATTTTGGCCTGAGTCGTTATGATGGTAAAAACTGGAAAGGCTATTTCCAACATGACAGTGGCCTGGCAAGTGACTTTATAAACTTTGTCCGGGCTGAAGGACCGGTGGTATTTATCTGCTGTGATACAGGATTAAGTACTTTTAACGGGGAAACATGGGTCACCTACTTAAACGATGAAGACAACAAGAACGGGAAAGCACTGGTAATGGAAGGATTGGAAGTGCTGGAAGAGATACCATTGTCACCCGGACTATCACATAACTTTGTAATCGGTTGTGATGCTGAGGATGATGTCCTGTGGCTTGCCACTTCAAAGGGTGTAAGCCGGGGAGAAAGAATAAGGTAAATCTCAAAATATAAATTTTAAATATTAAAAAAAAATGAAATCGTCAATTAAAACCATATTAATACTTACACTGATTCTTATTCTGCCAATGGTAATTGTAAAAGGCCAGGAATTACCAAAAAACTATGGCAATATACCGGATGAACTGGTTGCATATGATAAGTTTCAGAAAGCCTATAAGTATCATTTTCTTGAACCTATGGGGTTTTATGGTGCAGGTCGTGAATTACCTCCACCAACAGATATCAAGGAAGTAAGGATAGGATTTCTGGGTCCCCTGGAAGGTTCAATTATTATGCACCTGGGCTACCAGATGCTGCATGGAGCTGAACTGGCCATTGAGGCGGCCAATGCAAAAGGAGGATACAATGGAATACCATTTAAGCTTATGGTACATAATGACTTCGGCCTCTGGGGTGCTGCAGCCAATGAGGTAGTCCAAATGGATGATGAGGGAGTATGGGCCTGGATCGGTACAATTGATGATATTAACTCACATGTGGCAATAAGGGCTACATTAAAATGTGAAATTACGGTTATTAATCCCGGGGATCCTGATCCTACTTACACGGAAACAAACATACCCTGGGTTTTACGAAATGTCCCTGATGACCGCCAAAGCAGCTACGCTCTTGTTCACCGTATATACGTGGAAAATAATTATGAGAGGGTGGCAGTGATCAGAACAAATAGCCGTTATGGCCGTGTTGGAACCATGCATTTTCAGCGTGCTGCTGTCCGTGTGGGGCATCCTGTTATTATTGAGGAACGTTTTGATGACAGGGATACAATATTTATACCACAACTGGAACGAATAAAGAGAATCAATCCGGATGCAATTCTTATTTGGGGTAATGCCAATTCATCGGGAATGATTGTAAAACAGATCCGTGAGCTGGGAATGACCCAGCCTATATTTGGCTCAGACAGAATGGTTAATCCCGAATTTTTCAAGTATGCGGGTGAAAATGCTGAAGATGTTATAACCACATGCCAGTATAATCCTGATGGGAATGACCCTGAATTAAAAGCATTTCAGGCTAACTTTTATGAGAAATACGGAGAGTACCCGATTACATTTGCGGCACATGCTTACGATGCTATCACAATGATAATTGAAGCTATTAATAAAGTAGGATTAAACCGGGTTTATATCCGTGATGTACTTACTGATATGAAAACCTTTCAGGGCTGGGAAGGTATTACCGGTACATTTATCTGGGATGGAGCCTTCAATAACCTTAGACCCATTTTCATGGCTAAAGTTAATAATGGCAAATTTGAATTTTCACCTGCCCCGGTATTTAAAGAGAGCGATGTGATATATAAAAAAGTTAAAATGGAGTATTGATATTATTAAAGTTAAATACAACATGGAATTAGAAACATATAATATTCCGGTAAATATTGGGTTCTCCGTTCCGGTAAGAACAAACCGTGACTCTAGTCCGGATGGAACTATAGTCAATGTTAATGGAGTGAAAATAGGGGGTAATGAGGTAGTAATTATTGCCGGTCCTTGTGCCATTGAGAATAATGAACAGGTATATGAAACTGCAAAGGCGGTTAAACAAGGAGGTGCAAGGATTATGAGAGGCGGTGCTTTTAAACCACGTACCTCACCCTATAGTTTCCAGGGTCTCGGTGAAGAGGGATTGAAGATTATGCGCCGGATAAGCAACGAAACAGGATTGCCGATAGTAACGGAAGTTCTGGATACCCGCCACATGGAAATGGTTGCAGATTATGCAGATATGATCCAGATAGGCTCACGGAATATGCATAATTATCCCCTGTTGAAAGAGGCTGGTCTTGTTAATAAACCGATATTGCTTAAACGTGGAATGATGGCAACAATAGAGGAATTCCTGCTGGCTGCGGAATATATTCTCAACCAGGGAAATACACAGGTAGTATTATGTGAAAGGGGAATACGTACATTTGAAACCACAACAAGGAATACCCTCGACCTGAACGCTGTACCGATCCTTAAAAAACTGACACATCTTCCTGTTATTGTCGACCCGAGTCACGGAACAGGAATCAGATGGATAGTGCCTCCAATGGCAAAAGCAGCAATAGCCTCCGGGGCTGATGGCCTTATTATAGAAGTACATTATAAACCCGATACAGCATTATCCGACGGTAAACAATCACTTTATCCTGATGAATTTCAACAGTTAATGTCCGAGCTGAAAAAAATGGCTCCGGCTATTGGTAGAAAATTATCACTACCTTAACCTTTGTGAAAATTAAGGTTTTACAGGTCTGCTTAATGAATTTTTTCAAACAATCACTACTGATTTGTATAATACTATTCCTGCAGGCAACTGATAGTCTGAATGCTTTTGCATTAACACTGATGCAGCAACCTGAGAATATTATTAAGATCGGATTGTTAGTACCTGATAAAACTACCATTGCAGCAATTGAGGGAGCTGAATTGGCAATTAAAGAGGCCAACCGTAATGGTGGAATTAACGGGACCCAATTGCAGCTAATGGTAAAATCTATGGAAGGCCCCTGGGGGACAGGGTCCAAACAGGCTGTCAGCCTTATCTTCGAAGAAAAAGTATGGGCTCTTTTTGGTTCCCACGATGGTCGAAATGCCCATCTTGTGGAACAGGCTGGAACAAAAGCCCAGGTTGTATTCCTTTCGGCCTGGTCAGGCGATCCAACATTGTCCCAGGCATTCGTCCCATGGTTCTATAACTGCCTGCCAAATGATTTTCAACAGGCCGAAACACTTGTTGAAGAAATCTATAATAAGAAAAATCTAAACCGTGTCGTTATCATTTCTGATGAGGAATATGACTCAAACCTTGCCTGTTTTAATTTTTTAAGAAAAATAGAACTGGATGAAAAGAATGAACCTGTTAATTTCACTTATGAAAATTACAGTGAGAATATAAACAGATTAATTGATGAGATAGAAATGGAGCATGCTGACTGTATTGTCCTGTTTTGTAATCCATTAATTTCATTTAAAATATTCCGTGAAATAAAGAAAAGAGGGATGTCACAGCCTCTTTTTGGTTCTCTCAATCTCCTGAACGAGGATATGTTGTCAGAACAGGAGTTAATTGAATACAACGATGCACTATTGATTCCATCACCAGCCTGGATAAAATCAAAAAGTACCATCTTCAAAGAAAAGTATATAGAGGTATATGGTAAAGAACCGGGCATGGTTGCAACTTATGCTTTCGATGGTATTAATCTGCTCGTTGAAGCCTTCAAAATTGCAGGCAGCCCTAACCGTGAAAAGATACAACACGCATTAACCGGTATCGATTATGAAGGTATTACCGGTCCAATTCGTTTTGATGATAAAGGAAACCGGCTTGGTCCCTATTATATAGTTACTGTAAAAAATGGCATTCCCGTTCTGGCGAAACATTAATGAATTATCTGGTTTTATGTACGGGAAAAACTCGATATGCCGATACATATATTAAGGTAAATAATCCTTTCATACCCTTAAATTTTCTATTTTTGAAGTTATGAAAAAAATAACCATTTTATTATTTGTCCTGCTCTGTTTATTTCAGCTGTCAGGCTGCAAAAACAGTGCGGAAAAAAAGGCCCAAAAACAAACAGACCTTATTACAACAAGAACTCTTGGTCTGGCATATCTTGAGGAATTCAAGCTTGAAGAGGCAGAGAAAGAATTTCTGAAACTAATAAAAATAGCTCCGAAAGAGAAACTGGGGTATGCTAACCTGGGATTGACATATTTACGAATGGCGGAATATGATAAAGCTGAAAAACAGCTTTTCAAGGCGATAGAGATTGATCCGGAAGATCCTGATATAAGGCTGATAATGGCAACAGTCTATCAGATGAAAGATGAACAGGAAAAAGCAATCGAACAACTTAAAGAGGCACTTCAATATTCTCCGGGACATATCAAAACTCTCTATAATCTTACTGAAATATACTCAACACTATCAGATGATGAATCGAAGAAGCTGAGGGAAAAATATATGCTCCAGCTTGTTGAAAAAGCACCCGGCAATTTAGTGCCGCGACTTAACCTGACCGATATTTATATACGCCAGGGAAACTATGACAAGGCTCTTGAACAACTGGAAATAATTAATAAACAGTTTCCTGAATTTCATGAGGATGCAACTCAGTATTTCAATAAGATCATTGCAATCCTGCAAAGCCATGAAAAAAATGATGTATTAAGCACATTCATAATATTTCATAATTTTCTCAAAGTCACTACTCCTTATCAGGCAGGGATGACAGATTTAAAAGGTCCGGGAGGAGCCTTGATAGGATTTCCGATAATCACTTTCGATCAGCAGCTTTTCCTTTCAAGGAAAAATGAATATAAGTCTATACTCGATGTAATTGATTTTACGGATATTACAACCACAGCTGGTCTTGATATTGCCACAATAACCACTTCGGATAATATTAACAGTACTGAACAGTCATCTGTTGTGGAAACAGCTGATTATGATAATGACGGTGATATTGACCTTTACGTAAGCACGTGGAACCATGATACATCAAACGGTAAACATTTCCTGTTCAATAATGAAATGGGCAGGTTCAGGGATGTATCAATCGAAGCTGGCATAAACCACTCAGGAAAAGAATCTTATGCCTCTTTCGCCGATTTTGATAATGACGGATATCTTGATCTCTATATCATTAAAGATGGAGGGAATATTTTGTACCGGAATAATGGATCAGGATCATTTATTAATGTAACGAAAAAGTCCGAAACAGGTGATCAGACAGGAGGAAACATGTCATTATTTATCGACCTTGATCACGATGGAGACCTTGATCTGTTTCTGGCAAGACAGAGTACAAATAAGGTTTACAGGAATAATTTTGATGGTACATTTGAGGAGATATCAGCAAAAACGGGTCTTGAGGGCAGAGATGTTAACAGCAGGGAGGTTGTTTTCGGTGATTTCGATGAGGATGGAGATATTGATCTTCTGGTTGTGAATGATGATAAAGGGAACAACCTTTTTTCAAACCAACGACAGGGAATCTTTAAAGATATTACTAAAGATGCAAATCTCCAAAGTGAAACGGGTTCATCTGCAGTAACTGCCGGTGACTATAACAATGATGGCTATCTCGATCTCTTTATCGCCTCGACGAACGGTAAAGATCATGCTTTATATACCAATAATAGAGATGGTACTTTTATAAAAAATGATGAGAATAACACTTTATATGCATCACTTAATAACATTATGATTCATGATGCGGTGTTTATAGATTTCGATAATGACGGTCATCTCGACCTTTGTATAGCCGGAAAACAAAATGATGAAAATGGCAGAGGTCTGTTGCTTTTTCACAATGACGGAAATGCTGTTTTTACAGATGTCTCAAACATATTACCTGAAGAAATAAAATCAGCAAGCCAGATAAAGATTTTTGATTATAATGATGATGGTGACCTTGACATAATATTTACCAGATTAACCGGAGGTGTATGTCTTTTGAGAAATAACGGTGGAAACATCGGCCATTACATTAAGATGAGGCTTGTAGGACTAAAAGCAGGGAGTGCAAAAAATAATTACTTTGGGATCGGTGCAAAGGTGGAATTGCGTGCCGGCGACCTTTATCAGACAAAGATTGTCACACGTCCGGAGATTCATTTTGGAATAGGCAACCGTTCTAACGCTGATGTTATACGCATAACATGGACAAACGGAATACCACAAAATATGTTCTTCCCTGAATCCGACCAGGCCCTTGTCGAGGCACAGATGCTTAAAGGATCATGTCCTTTTCTTTATACCTGGAATGGAGACGAATATATATTTGCAAAGGATATACTATGGAGAAGCGCCCTCGGTATGCCTATGGGTATTATGGGAGGAACAACAACTTATGCCTTTGCCGACGCTTCTGACGATTATATTAAAATACCAGGTAAATTCCTTAAACCAAACAAAGGGGAGTATTCCATGCAGATGACCTGCGAACTGTGGGAGACAATCTATATTGATGAACTGGAGCTGGTCGTTGTTGATCATCCCGATTCGGTTGGAATATATGTCGATGAGAAGTTCTCGCCACCACCATTTCCCGGGATGCAGATCTATAAAACAGCACAGGAACATCTACCGGTTTCTGCAACAGATACACGTGGAAATGATGTATTGTCATATATTTCCGATTTAGACGATACTTATATAACAAGCTTTATGCCCGATAAATACCAGGGTATAACTGAGATGCAGGACCTTATTCTGAATCTGGGTGAGTTTGACGATTCTGAAAATATTTATCTGTTTTTCCAGGGTTGGATCTTTCCTACTGATGCAAGTATAAATTTTGCACTCTCCCAGTCACAGGCTTTAAAAGTAATATCACCATATCTGCAGGTTGCTGATAAAAGCGGAAAATGGATTACAGTTATTGAAAATATAGGATTTCCAATGGGCAAAGATAAAACGGTTGTTGCCGATCTGACCGGTAAATTCTTATCATCCGACCACCGTGTGAGAATAAAAACAAACATGGAAATATACTGGGATCGCATATTCTATTCTGTTGGCGATCCTGATGTTCCTGTTACTATGAATATACTGCATGCCTTTTCTGCTGATCTTCATTACAGGGGCTTTTCACGAACTTACAGGAAGGGAGGACGGTATGGACCACACTGGTTCGATTACTCCCAGGTTAATACCGACCAGAAATACAGGGATCTGACCGGATATTATACCAGGTTCGGAGATGTACTTCCTCTCATTGAATCTTCCGACAATAAATATATAATAACAAATGCCGGTGATGAAGTCACAGTTAAATTCAGTGAGAACGGACTTCCGGAGTTGAATGATGGCTGGACTAGAGATTTTCTCATACATAGCGTGGGATGGGTAAAAGACGGCGATATGAACACTGCACTGGGAAATATTGTCACACCTCTTCCTTTTCATGGCATAAAAAGCTATCCTCCTTCTGAAACAGATACATATCCTGAAGATCCTGATCTTCAGGAATATAATCAAAAATATAACACCAGGTATGTATCAACTGAAGGTTTTGTGAATGCAATAAAAGAATATGAAAAGGAATAACCGCAGAGTATGCAAAGAAGATACGAATTGCGTTAAGCTGAAGTTATGCTTTTTAAATCTTTGCGGTCTTTACGAAGTTCTTTTGCGTCCTTTGCGGTTAAAAATAGCTGTTTCTCTGTTCTTTACTGTTGTCTCTTTTCATCTGGCCGCTCAGAATTCGGGAGTAAAATTCAAAGATGTAACAAGGCGTGCAGGGATTGACTTTAAATATACTTTTGGTGACTATCATTATGAAAATATCCTTGAAAGCAGCGGATCAGGCGTCACTATTTTTGATTATAACAACGATCAGCTGATGGATATATATATGATGAATGGCACCTATATTGAAGGTATCTCCAGCAGTGATGGTATTATTTTCAAGAATACAAGGGATAAACTCTATAAAAATAATGGTAACGGGACCTTTTCTGAGGTTGCCGCGGAAGCAGGAGTTGACGACCCTACCTGGAGCATGGCAGCCGGGGCTATCGATTATGATAATGATGGTGATGAGGATCTCTACTTGCTTAATTATGGCCCCAATATCTTCTATAGAAACAATGGCAACGGAACCTTTACAGATATTACCGACGAGGTTGGACTAAAGGGTCCCGATATGCTTAATGGTTTTCTAAAATGGAGTATCGGCGTTTCATTCCTGGACCACAACCACGATAACAGGCTTGATGCAATGGTTGGTAACTTCCTTGCCTTTGATCCGGAATATGTTTCAACACTAACCCCCGGGTTGATGCCTCATCCTTCAGAATACATGGGACAGGCTTCAATGCTGTATGAACAGCAACCGGACGGGACATTCATCGATGTTTCCGAAAAATATAACCTTTATTATCCCGATTCAAAATGTATGGGGCTCACCGTATATGATTATGACGATGATGGTGACCTTGATATATTTCAGGCAAATGACCATCAGCTCAATTTCATGTTCAGAAATGAAGACGGCACTTTTAATGATGTTGGTGTTGAAATAGGAGTAGCGGCAAATAACCAGGGCAGAGGTACCGGTTCGATGCATGGTACTATCGGAGATATTGACGGAGACGGTTTAATAGATATACTGGTTGCTGACCTTACTCATGGAGCCCTCTACAGAAATCTCGGAAATGGTCTTTTCGAGGATGTTACAGAGTCAAGCGGGGTTTTAGGCCCACTCGCCGGCAAAGGTTCCTGGGCATCTGTACTGTTTGATTACGACAATGACAGAGACCTTGATATTTTTGCATCTAACGGAACAGGTGAAGAACTGATTTTGCAATACCCGGTGCTTCTTGAAAATGATGGTAAAGGACATTTCAGAAACATTGGTCCTGAAATGAATAAATATTTTTCAACGAAACGTAGTGGCAGAGGTTCCGCTGTATTGGATTATGATAACGACGGAGATCTTGATATTGTCGTTTCACATGTCGACCTGAAAGCAACAGCTATCCTACTCAGAAATGACGGGGGAAATAAAAATCACTGGCTGGGATTGACATTGAAAGGTAAAAACGGACCTGCTTCAGCAATAGCTGCAAAGGTAATCGTAACAGCCGGCGGGAAAAAGCAGGTACTGATAAACCAGTGGTCAACAGGTTATCTTTCAAATAATGATCCGCGCCTTCATATCGGACTTGGTAAAGAAAAACTGATAGATATAATGGAAATTTACTGGTCGGACGGTGAAAAAGAGATCTATAAAAATATCGAAGCAGACAGATATATTACTATTAAACAAGGTGTTGGATTAATTGAATAAAGAATTCATTAAATAATATTAATATTTAAATTAAACTGATATGGAAGACAAACATGTAAGTCAGGTAACAGATCTGACAAATCCTGAAAAAAATGTCATTTATAACATGACACATGAAGAAGCTGTAAATATTTTGAAATCAGGAGATGTTGAAGCCATACGTAAAATTGACGGCCAGTATTCCCTTATTTCTATTGATGGCAAGACTATCAGAATGGCAAGGTCAATTGGCAGGCCTATACGGTACTTTATTGCTAAACGGCCTCATGGCCCTGAACTAATCGTTGCTGAACGTATAGATGTAATTTTTGATTATCTGAAAAAAGAAGGAATGGATAACCAGTTTCATCCTTCATATACAAGAATGATTCCGGCTCACTATATTACAAAAATTGAGCTGCTGGGATGTCCCGATCCAAATCCTTCTTATGAACGTTTTTTCAAACCTGTGCGTAATAAGTTATCAAAAGATCCTGCAAAATTAGGGGAACTTTATATGGGAACACTATACACGGAGATCAGAAAGTGGTTGCAGAATCGTGCAAAATCAGGACCTGTTGGAGTCTCCTTTTCGGCTGGTGTTGACAGTGGGAGTGTGTTTCTTCTTACATACCACGCCCTCAGGGAAATTGGAGAGAGCCCTTCAAGATTAAAAGCCTTTACCCTCAGTATAGATGGGACAGGACAAGACCTGATACAGGCAAGACAATTCCTCGAATCATTAAATCTTGATCTCTTCCTCGAACCAGTTGAACTTGATTACTCAAGCCTCAACTGGAAAGAAACAGTAAAAATAGTAGAAGATTATAAACCTCTTGATATCCAGGCCAGTGCAATGTATCTTTCTCTTCTCAAGGGAATACGCTCCCGGTATCCCGACTGGAAATATATCATTGACGGTGATGGTGGCGATGAGAATATGAAAGATTATCCCATAGAGGAGAATCCTGAACTTACAGTAAGAAGTGTTCTGAATAATCTTATGCTCTATCATGAGGGTTGGGGAATAGATTCAATAAAACATTCTCTGACCTATTCAGGCGGATTAAGCAGGGGTTATATGCGCTCCTACACACCGGGCGATAAACTTGGTTTTGAGATCTTCAGCCCATATACTTTACCTAACGTAATAGAAATATCTGAAGGTATCCCGTTTATCGATATCACCGGATGGGATCATAAGAAACTTTATGACCTTAAGGGAGAAATTGTTTCACGGGGTGTTGAATCAATTACCGGAATGAAAATGCCGGTTTTCTCAAAAAGACGCTTTCAACATGGTGCCGTATCAAATGAAAATTTTTTGAAACACTTCCCAAAACGGGAGGTTGAATATAGAAAGGTATTTCTGTCACTTTATGAATGAAAATCCCTGATTTCGAAATAACTGATAACTGGATACTTTCCCAACGCGGTCAGAAAAACAGTGTTGATCCGAAAAAGCCTTATACATGGCTTATTGAAAAAGAGTATACAGCATCAGGAAGGATAGAAGATACCGGGGTAATATTTCTGACAAACCGGGAGTGCCCTTTCCGGTGCCTTATGTGTGATCTGTGGAAGAACACAACCGATAAACCTGTCCCTCCGGGAGCGATACCTGGTCAAATTGATTGGGCCCTTAATCAGATGCCGGATATCAAACACGTTAAGCTTTATAACAGTGGAAGTTTTTTTGACACACGAGCTATTCCTGAAAAAGATTACGGAGAAATTGCTTCTCTTTTAACAAGTTACAAAACAGTAGTTGTTGAAAGCCATCCGGCATTTATTAATGAGAGATGTTTAATATTCAGCAATCTTTTAAAACCTGATTTGCATATTGCTCTTGGTCTCGAAACCGTACATCCAGAAATACTCACCAAACTCAATAAGAAAATGACCCTGGATGATTTTACTCATGCAGTCAGTTTTCTTAACCTCAACGATATCCTTTCCAGGACTTTTATCCTGTTAAAACTTCCATACATGTCGGAATCAGAAGGAATCTACTGGGCGAAACGGTCAATAGATTTTGCCTTCGATGCTGGTTGTGAATGTTGTATTATTATTCCCGTAAGGGCAGGAAACGGAGCTATGGATCTTCTGGCGGAATATAACCTCTTTTCACCGCCTGAAATCAGCTCCCTGGAAAAAGTAGTAGAATATGGGATTCAGCTTAATACCGGCCGGGTATTTGCCGACACATGGGACCTGAACCATTTGCCGGGTTGTACTAAGTGTAAACAGCAAAGGATTAACAGGTTAATGGATATGAATCTTAAGCAGAAAATAACAAAACAGGTGAGATGTGAGTGTGATAACTTATAATGACCGTCTCCATGCCCTCAATCCGGCAAATGACATTGCAAAATAAACTAAATATAGTATTACAGTAGGATATAGACCTCTTGTAATAAAAAGTATCATAGCAGCTGCATTCACAATTATCCACAGATACCAGTGTTCAAAGATCTTCCTGGCCAGCATCCATGTGGCAATTATTGAAAGAGATGTTATGAATGAATCCCATGCCGGCACCGGTGAATCTGTGAATCTGTCGAGAACAAACCACATACCGGTATATAAAGCAACAAATATGATAGAAAGGATAATCCCTGTTTTAGTCTTTAACCTTGAAACAAAGAGTCTTTCTTTCTCATCATTACCCACCCCCGACCCTCCGCTATTGCGGAGCAGGCTTCCGCTATCGCGGAATCTCCGCGTTGCTCCGATCTCCAGGGAGGGGAGCTTTTCTTTTTCATCACTCCCACTCTCTGCTCTTCGCCCTGAGCTCTGAGCTCTGAGCTCTCTGCCCTGAGCCCCCTGCCTTCCGCTCTCTGCCCTTTGCCCTCTGCCATTAACCCACCAGTACCACCCCAGTACACTTATCACAAGGTAATAGCCCTGCAGGCTCATATCTGCATAAAACTTATTTGTAAAAAAGACGATTATATAAACTGCTGAGGTTGCTATCCCTACAGGCCACAGCCAGATATTCTGTCTGATCTCCAGGAATACATAGAGAATGCCTGTTACAGCACCGAATATTTCTATATAATTATCTGACAGCCAGCTATATAAATCCATAATATTAAGGTTGACTATCAAAAGGTAAGAGCAGCTTTTGCCATAAAATTGATACCTGCCTGCGGGAAATAATATGACCAGGTTTTTTCAATCCCGTCTTCATACCAGTTTCCTCCATAGGCATTGCTTTCATATTTATTGTCAAAAATATTGTTTACAAGAAATTGAAGTTCCACACTCTTTGTTTTCGGGATCACAGGTGAAAAATCGATCCTGAGATTATTTACCAGGTATGGATCGATCATCCTGTCAGAGTTCATGGTATTATCGAAATATTGTTTCCCCACATACTTACTTATGAAGTGTATAACTGTGTTCTTTAAGATTTCCAGATAAATATCGCTGCTTCCGATAATCGAAGGAGAATAGGCTATATCAACAGTTCCAAGAGTTTTATTTCTATACTCTTCTGACCAGTCGGAAGTGTTATAGTCAATATAATATTCCACAAAATCTTTGATCTTGTTTCTGCTCAGTGTAAGACTGAAGTCCCAGTTTAATATCTTCACCGGTTTTAATGAGGAGATCAGTTCAATTCCCAGCCGGTGGCTTTTTTCCACATTTGTCATTATAGTATACCCCGTACTGCTCAGTTCTCCTGTCGGCACCAGCTGTTCTTTATAAAACATCGCATAAATATTTGCAGCAATTGAATAGTTGCCACCTCTCAGGCTGTAGCCCAGTTCGGTATCATAAAGAGTTTCAGGTCTGGGAGTAGCATCCGGATCTCCTGCTGCCTCTTTAAAATCAGCTCTGGATGGCTCACGATTAGCGACTGAAAATGAAAGGTATGTATCCTGATTCTGGTTTATATTAATAAAGAGGCCAGCTTTGGGATTGAAAAACCCGTAATTATGACTTTGCCCCAGCTCTTTGAGATCATCATCCGGACCTGACATCCTGTAATTTATATACCGATATTGCAGATCAGCAAAAACGGATACCTTATCAGTTATTAAATAATCTGCCTTACCAAAAATACTTGCTTCTCCTTTCTTCCCGGTGTTGAAATACCATTCATGGTCTTTTTCGAGGCTGCCTGAATATCTCATCCAGATGATCCTTCCGAAATGATCGCCTGTATAGTGATTTGCGCCCCCGCCTATTGTTGCTTCTATTCTTTCTTTTTTATAACTGATAGAATAAACCAGTCCGTAAAAATCGTTCGACATCCATTTTCTTCTGATAATATCTGTTTCATCAATAACGGTATCTGCTATATTTATTGAAGGAAGACCGTAATCAGACAGTGTAATATCTTCTCTGTATTCTTCATAGTAACCTTCTCCAGAGGTATAATGAAGAGCCGAGTTGAATGTCAGATTATTGTTAAACCTATAGCCATAAATAAGTTGAAAATGGTTCTGTGTATAATTATCACTCTCATTATCATAATAACGGGTAATACCATTTTCATCGGTGTATTCACCAGCAGGATTGTATCGTCTGTCAACCTCCAGCATCTCCCTGGGAACGCCCCACCAGCCTATGCCTGTATGTTCCTGTCCGAGAATGATATTCGCTTTGAGATGTGATCTCTCTGTTCTGAAAACTCCATTTATAAATACCGACCTGTGATCAGATCCTGTTCTTTCTATGTATCCATCACTTTGGAGTTCGGAATATCTGACCTGGAAAGCCAGGCGGTCAGCTAAAAGGCCTGTTCCGGCGGTTATCATCCGTTTAAATGTTTTAAATGAGCCATAAGAAGTGCTTGCTTGTGCAAAAGGCTCATTTTCAGGATTTTTAGTTTGGACACTTACTGTTGCCCCGAAAGCACCTGCACCATGTGAAGAGGTTCCGACTCCCCGCTGCACCTGGATATTATCAACCGAAGATGCCAGGTCAGGAAGATCAACCCAGAAAACCTGTTGTGACTCCGGATCATTTAAAGGTATACCATCAATAGTAACATTTATTCTGTTTGCATCTGTACCTCGTATTCTGAGGTTGGTATAGCCAATTCCGGTACCTGCTTCGGATGTCTCAATAAGAGATGGCGTAAGACTGAGAAGAAAAGGCAGATCCTGAGCGGAATTTTGTTCCCTGATGACCTCCCGGTTAATATTTGTATATGCCAGCGGTGTACGGTTACCAGCTCTTGTGGCTTTTATTATTACATCATCAGTCATAAAGGAGAGTTGTTCGAGAACAACATCCAGGATGAATTCGCCATAAAGATCCACTTTATGAGTCTGCGTCTCATAGCCGGTGAAAGAGAAACGCAACGAATAAGTTCCATCGGTCAGATTTGTAAAAGAATAGCTGCCGTCAGCAGTTGCATAAACACCATAATAGGTTCCTTCAATGGTTATTGCTGTTCCTGCAAGGGGATTTCCTCCTGTATCGGTAATCCGACCTTTTATCACAGATCCATTCTCATAATATCCTGATGCTATGGACATTAGAGCAGATTGTGTAAATATTAAAACCCAAAACAATTTTTTCATTTCCTGAAAATTTTTATGTCAGGAAAATGGGGCCTTATTTAACTTGCTGGTTTGTATGATATTCTCTTTCCCTACGCCGGCATTACCCGGATCAGGTTTAAGGGTTTAATCTCAGCCCGTTATATTAAGGCACCCCATTTTCTGATAATGTAAAGGTATAACTTTTTACTTTAGTATTCAATTTTTTAATAAATTAGCAATTAAAACAATTTCTTTAATGAAAGAGCTGCTCAAAAAACTTAATTACAGGGAACAAAAAAGAATTGCAGTTATAAATGCTGAGCAGCAGTTTTCACAGTCAATTTCAAAAAAACTTAAAGGTGTAATAACCGATAATGAAATAGACCAGCGTTGCCCTTATGAATTCATAATGATCTTTGTAAAATCTGTCTCAGATGTCAAACATTTTGCACCTATGGCACTCCATAATCTGACTGCTGACGGGATACTTTGGCTCTGCTATCCAAAGAAAAGCTCCAGACTTAATTCTTCCGGGCTGGAACGTGACAAGGGTTGGGATCCATTGAATAAACTTGGATTTTATGGGGTAAGGATAGTGTCGGTTGATGACAACTGGTCAGCAATGCGTTTCAGGAATATCAAGTATATAAAATCAACCTCATCGCGATATCCAAAAAAAGGTTGAAGGGAGTTGAAGGAAGTTGATACTTTGAAAAGTTAAATTATACAGGATACCCTTATTGTAATAGAGGTGGAGCCTTAACAAATTCCCCTCCCGGGTAAGGGGTGGGTTCCTTCACAAGTTCCCCTCCCTGGAGATCGGAGCAACGCGGAGATTCCGCGATAGCGGAAGCCTGCT
>CAZOZU010000001.1:0-23983 GCA_964584355.1 uncultured Rikenellaceae bacterium | reverse complement strand
ACGACTTTATATACGTTACTTAATTTTCCTTTAATAAGTCTTAGAAAATATATACCTGCAGGAACATCCTGCATATTTATCTGTTTTTCAAAAATTGTAGCTTCAATTATATCATTTTTAACAACTCTGCCATCCTGAGAAAGAATTACCAGATCTACCTCACCGTCAAGTGGTTCTTCAAAACGGATATTTAATACTTCACTTGCCGGATTGGGATAAACAGTTACGTTAACCAGGATATCAAGGTTCTCTTCAACTGTGGTCACAATAAGCTGCTGTTGAAATCCATGTGTGAGGATTATTGTTGGATTCTCCGGATCATCCTGAAATGTTGGTATAATAGTCTCTCCCAGTGTCCAGCTTATTGAAATACCACCAGCTTCATCATAACCTCCGGCATTTGCTATCACTTGTGGTTCCACTGTCTGTGCACTAACTGGTATTATTAATGCTACCGTAATTAAGATCAGAATAAACCTCTTCATTTTTAGCTATTACGATCAAGTCTGGTACTGCGTGTAAAAGTATACTAAAATAGAATAAAAACCAATTATATTTTATTCATTTTCATCAGTAGCCGAAAAAAATAGATGAATCACTGTTTTAAAGTGGTGAAAAAAATAAAATGTCTTTCCTCAACTTTTTCTAACGATAAATGAAAAAATTAATATAGGATGGTAAATTCAAATGTATATAGTACTTATTCATATTTCAATATTTCAACAGGATTTTTGGAAGCAGCTTTCCAACACTGGACACTTACAATGGATACAATAAAGAACAGCGTACCTATACCTGTAAGGATAAAAATCCACCAGCTCATCTCTGTTTTATAAGTAAAGTCTGTAAGCCATTCATTCAGAATAACAATTGATACAGGCACTGCAATTACAAGGGACAGGATTGCCCATTTAATAAATTCAGTATTAAGATTAATCAGTATATCTGATACCCTGGCACCAAACACTTTCCGTATACCGATTTCTTTTAAATACCGGTTGACAATAAATAAAACCAGCCCCGACAAACCTAATGAAGATATTATTAATGATAGTATTGTAAAAAGAGAAGTGATTTTACCTGCCAGCATATCCCTGGAATATTTGTTTTTTATTTCTTCATCCAGAAATTGATAACTGAATAATAACGAAGGCTCAATATTTTTTAATTCTTTCTCTGCAAATTCCAAAGTCTTTGTGACATTTTGAGATCTCATATTAATGCTTAAGTAATTAAAGCTTTGGCCCAACATTAATGTATATTCCCTGATCCTGTTATATAAAGTCTCGTTATGGAAACTTTTCATAACTCCTATTATTGTACCATATTGATCTCCGGATAAGGCTATCCTGCTTCCAACGGGTTCAGTCAATCCCAGGCTATTCTTTAATTCTTCATTAATGATAAAGACCCGGGAAGAATGATCGGCATACTCTTCCGAAAAAAATCTTCCTTCAATAATTTCAATATCAAAAGTATTCACATAATTGTAATCAACATAATTGAATTTTGTACTTTCTTTGGTTTTTTCGGCAACTCTTTCCACTTAACAAAAGAGGTTTCACCTTCCTGTAATACAGGATGGAATGAGCTCCCCGTCACATTAAGAATATTCGGATTCTCCATTAGCTGGTCCTTTATCAGCGGCAGCTGATTTTGTGCTTTACCCTGTAAAGGGATTATGACAATCCCCTCCTTTCTGAAACCCAAATCCTTATTCTGTATGTATTGTATTTGTTTGTACATTCCGGCAAGACTGATAATAAGTATGATTGTAAATGTGAACTGGCAGACAACCAATATTTTGCGAAGTATTATCTTCCGGTCTTTACCGGTTTCACTAGTACCTGTAAGAGTACAAACCGGATTTAATGAACCCAGATAAAATGCAGGATAAACTCCTGAGACTATTACTGTGAAGATTATTATCAATACCGAGAGTATACTTATAAATGGAGTTAATTCTAAAACCAGGTTTTTATTTAACAGGTTATTAAAGAATGGTAAATACAATTTCACTCCTATAAAAGCTAATATCAGCGCTGACAACGTAATTACGGCAACTTCAAAAAGAGACTGTTTGTATATTAATGCTTTTGTGATGCCAAGTACTTTTTTTACTCCTATTTCTTTTTGCCGTTCTGATTGCCGGGCTGTGGAAAGATTTATATAGTTAAAACATGCTATTATTAAAACCATAAATGCGACAACCCCGAAAATTCTGATGTAACGTATCAGTCCCCCGCCTCCAAGACTATATAAATGTTCATGTCTGAACTGTTTTAATTCAAATGTATTAATAGCTTCAGGATCATGCCTTTTTGCCAAACCTGTAATCTTCCCGTTGAAATTACTCACCGGTGTGTTTTCCTTTAACTGTACAAATACTTCCGGCCAGTTGTTTGTCCAGATATAGTAACCCTCAGGGGCAATAGCAGAAGACATCAGGAAATCAAACTGTAAAGATGAATTTTGCGGTACATTCTCAATTATACCTGAAATTTCCATTTCTATTTCCATATCTTCATATTCTATTTTCATCATTTTCCCCATAGGATTCTCATCACCGAAAAAGATTTCTGCGATATCCTGTGTTATAACAGCTGAATTAGGTGTGGGATAAATGTTATTTTGATCGCCGTATATCACTGGGAAACTGAACATTTTGAAAAATGTTGAATCGGCAAAGCCTCCTCTTACCCAATTACTCTCATTTGTATATGTAAGCTTAATATTTGAGGCAACCGAGTAAGTGGTTACATTAACAACTTCAGGATAATTATTTCTCAGGTATCCGGCCAGTGAACCGGGACAACTAACATCTTTTTCATCTCCCCAGTTATTGACTACCCTGTAAAGCTGATCGTAGTTATTATGAAACTTATCAAATCCCTTTTCATAGTTGATCCACAGGGAAATTACGATTACACAAAACATACCAAGGAATAATCCCAGAATATTAATAAATGAGAATGCCTTGTTTTTACCAAGATATCTCAGGCTTGTCTTTAAGTCTTTTACTGTCATTAAGTTAGTATTAATTGATTATTTAGGAAAATCCGATATTTACTATGTTTTAATAAAGGACAAAAAAACATCTGCTCAGTTGCTTTGTTTTTTAAATTCCGGGAATTTGTTTTGGTAATTGATAAACAGATTCCTTATATAACTTGTTTAATGATAAAAACCAGGAAATAACAATACTATAATGTATATTGTAAATATTAATATCAGATTAATACGGTTTAAAGCTGAATTACAAAAAATTGAATTCATTTTAAGTATTTTAACACTTTAATAGTTTCTTCTCAATATTATTATGCTTATTTTTAAGATACTAAAGTTTGTTGAAATAAGCCTACGGTGAAAAACAAAATCAAAATTTCTTTTTCTCCAATAATAATATTCTTCCTATTAATATCCCTGGTTGTTCATGGACAGGAGCAGAGGGATACATTAAAAGCAGAAGATTTACTGCAGATGTCATTATATGACCTGATGCATATTAAGGTCGTAACTGCCTCGAAAACAGATCAATCAATAAAAGAGGTGGCAGCATCGGTTCATGTAATAACAGCTGAACAGATAAGAGACCGGGCTTATTTTACTCTTGAAGAAGCATTATCGGATCTACCCGGTTTTCAATTCAGGAATATTGTCGGATTCAACAGTTATGTATTTATGCGGGGTGCTCCAAGTCAGAATAACCTGATTCTCCTGATGGTCGACGGTATTCAGATCAATGAGTTAAATTCGGGTGGATTTTATGCCGGCGGCCAATATAATCTTTCGGATGTAGAACAAATCGAGGTAGTTTACGGACCGGCATCTGCCCTTTACGGAACAAATGCAGTATCAGGTATTGTCAATATAATTACAAAAAATCCGGTAAAAAATTCAGGACATGTAAGTATTCTAGGGGGTAATTTCAAGACAGGTATGATCAATTTTGATCTTACCAGATACTTTGCAAATAAAGATCTCGGATTTTCTGTCAGTGCTCAGTACAAAACCACTGAAAAAGCGGATCTTGCCGGATACGAGGGAGATAATAACTGGACCGATGATATGGAGAACTTTGAAAATGATCTTTCGCTCTCCGGAAAATTGAAAATTAAAAACTTCAACACAGGAATAGTATTTCAGGAAAAAAGATCATCAAGGACAACCAATTTTAAATCAGTTGGTGATACAAGCCTCGACAAAAATACTATATGGGATATATATTTCTTAAATGCATTTTTAAAATATTCAAATAACAATCATGAAAAATGGTCCTCAGTCTCAACAGCCTATTACCGGAATTCTACTGTGAGGCCAAATACAATAAGTCAGATTGTTAAATCCACTACTATTACTCCGGGGTATCAGATCGGATATTACAGACCGAATCATCTTTTAGGGCTTGAAAACCAATTCAATTACCGTCCCATAGAACGACTTCTTTTAAAAGGTGGTTTAATTGGCGAAACTGAAAGTCTATCCGAAGGTTATTCGATTACCTTCAGCAATTCTCAGGATGCTACCCCACCTACCCCTGATAAACCGCCTGTTATCAATAACTATCTTTTCAGCTATTATGCACAGGCAAATTACAGCCTCATAGGCCAAATATCCCTGAACGCAGGTATCCGTCACGATTTTTCAAATTATTACGGAAATGTTTTTATTCCCAGGATTGGACTTGTTCTTAATCAGAATAATTTCACTGCTAAGGTTCTATTCAATAAAGCTTTCAGAGCCCCAAAACCATGGGATTACAATTTTGGTACCGGAAACAACGGTCTTATGCCTGAAAAAATGAGATCACTTGAATTTTGTCTCACATACCGGCTGAAAGAAAATTTCACTTTCGGAGGAGCATTGTTTAGCAATGCTATTGAAGATAAACTGACAAAAGAGATTTCAGATACTATCAACCGGTGGATTAACAAAGATATTCTGAATACTATGGGTCTTGAACTCTACGGTAATTATTCAACCGCAAATTTGAATATTTATGCCAATTATTCATTCAATGACTCCCGTGATCAGAATGATATATTCATTCCGGAAATATCGAAACATACCGTAAATGCAGGTTTTACCTGGTCTCTCTCTGAGATGTTCCGGATCAATCTGAGTGCAAATTATTTCGGTGAAAGGAAGAATCCGGCCATTATTGGATCAACAGACGACAATATTATTGAAGATGCTTTGGTTTTAAACGGTTGTATTTCATTTACCGGTATAAAGAAATTCAATCTTCAGATAAAATTAAACAATATTCTGAATGAAAAGTATTATCATCCTTCAAACAGATTCGACGGCAGATACAGACAACCGCAAAGAACAGTATTGATGATCGTTTCATACAACTTTGATATGAAAGGCTTTCAGGATAAGAGATAATAAACAATAAGTATGATATTATACCTGAAAAACAGAATACCTTTTGCCCTTATGACGGTATGTTTATTATTTTTGACATATCCCGATTCCCGGGCACAATCAAGAGAAACACTTATAAAGGCAGGTTATATAGAAAAATTCACACATTTTGTCGAGTGGCCTGTTTCTTCTAATGAAAAACCTTATAACGATATATTTACCATTGCCATAATAGGCGATAACGATATAAGCAAAACTCTTAATGATATCTTCCTGAAATCAGATTCAGAGGATTTTGGATACAAGATTGTGGAGATCAATACTATTGAACAGATCAAAGATTGTAAAATACTGTTTATTTCAGATTCGGAAAAAAACAATCTTGAAGAAATCCTTGAATACACCAACGGAAAACCTATACTGACAATAAGTGACAGTAAAGGTTTCGGTGAAAAAGGTGTGATAATAAATATGTTCCAGGACGGAAATTACATCCGCTATGAAATCAACCGGAAAACACTTAATGAATCTGGATTGATAATTAACAGTTTATTATTAAATTATGCAGTAATAATAGGAACAAATGGCTGATCTGATACGATACATCAAAGATTTGTCAATAAGGAACAAAATAACCCTGATAATACTTTTTGTTGCATTTACAGTTATAACATCAGGTTTTATATTTATTTCTTTTTGGAACTTAAACCAGTATAAAAAACAAATCAAATCACAGTTATATCTTGATACGAAACTGGTTAGTGATTATTGCATAGTGCCTCTTGTCTTTGAGGATAAACAGCAGGCTACACTCGCATTATCACGTCTTAGCAATATTGAATCAGTTGAAGAAGGCTACCTGCTTGATAAATCAGGGGATGTTTTTTCCTTTTATCCTGATTCTCTGAATTTACAATTAACAAGTATTCCGTCTGAAAAAGAGCAGATTGTGTTCAGAGACAAGCATTTCATCATTTCGGTTCCTGTTATTTTTGAAGAAAATACTATAGGCTCTCTTGTTATTAAGGCAAATTCAAACCTCCTGAAAGAACAAAATCAGAAACTTGCCATAATACTTTTAACAGTATTTACATGCATGTTGATATTCTCGTTCCTGCTTGCTTCAAGATTACAAAAGCTGATAACCAAACCCATTATGAAGCTCGCGGAAATGACTGCTTCCATTTCAAAAAACCATGATTTTACAGTACGTCTTGAAGAATACGGTAATGACGAAGTCGGAGAGCTATATAAGCAATTCAATAATCTTCTTGAACATCTTTTAAAGAAAGAGCATGAAAGAGACGAGGCCGTGAAAGAAATATCTTTTCTCGCTCATGTTCTGAGGAAAATAAACGAAAATGTCAGTATTACAGATTTTGAAGATAATATAATATTTGTAAATCATTCTTTCCTTAAGACCTATGGATATACCGAAGAAGAGCTGATTGGCAAAAATATCTCAATAATCAGATCTCCGGATAATCCTCCGGAGGTGGTAAAAGAGATTCTCCCAGCAACCCTCAAGGGCGGCTGGCAGGGAGAATTATTAAACAGGAGAAAAGACGGGACGGACTTCCCCATACAACTGTTTACAACTGTAATCTATGATGAACAGAACAATCCGTCTGCACTTGTTGGTATATGCACCGATATAACGGAACGTAAAAAGGTTGAAAATGAATTGATTCAACACAGGAATCATCTGGAGAAACTTGTTGCAGAGCGTACCGAAAAACTGAATTCAGTTATGGAAGAGACAAGGGATCTTTATGAAAATGCTCCCTGCGGATATCACTCCTTGGATGAAAACGGAATATTTGTAAGAATAAATAATACCGAATTGGAATGGCTTGGTTACACCAGGGATGAGGTTGTAAACCGTCTTGAATTCAAGAAAATAATCAAACCGGAAAACATCCAACAATACAATAAGTACTTTGCACAACTTAAGAAAGAAGGAGCTCTTTCGAATCTCGAGTTCGAATTTATTCGTAAAGACAGAACTTCCTTTTTCGGATCAATAAATGCTACCGCTATCTATGATGATAATGGTAAATTTGTCATGTCACGATCGACATTATTCGATATTACTGCACGTAAAGAGGCAGAGAAGGCATTGAGTATAGCAAAGAAACAGGCAGAAGCAGCTAATCTGGCTAAAAGTGAATTCCTGGCGAATATGAGTCACGAGATAAGGACACCCATGAATGCTGTTCTCGGTTATACGGAACTGTTAAGTTCCCTTGTAAAAGAACCAACTCAGGTAAATTATATAGCATCAATAAAATCAAGCGGCAGAAGCCTCCTGACACTTATTAATGACATACTCGATCTTTCGAAAATAGAGGCCGGCAAACTGGAACTTGAATATGATTATATTGATTCACACTCTTTCTTCAATGAATTTGAATCGATATTCAGCCTTAAAGCAACCGAAAAAGGAATAAAACTGATAGTTGAAGTATCATCAGGAACACCTGCCGGTATTTATGTTGATGAACCCAGACTCAGACAGATCGTTTTTAATCTTATGGGAAATGCAATAAAATTTACAGATAAAGGACATGTTAAATTAAAGGCATATACCGGGAATCTCCAGACTGTATCATATAATAAAGGGAAAACGGAAGAATTTATAGATCTGACAATAGAAGTAGAAGATACAGGGACAGGAATATCCAAAGAATTAAAGAAGGAGATTTTTGATCCCTTTATACAGGCAAGAGATCAGAAAAAAATCGGAGGAACAGGTCTTGGGCTGGCTATTACCAGGCGCCTTACACTGCTGATGAACGGATCAATTGAGCTTAAATCGGAACTGGGTAAAGGAAGCACCTTCATAGTAAAAATCCCGGAGGTTGCTTTTAAAAGAGAATTTGCAGGTTATGAAGATAAAATTTTAATCGATCCGGAGAGAATAAATTTTAAACCGGCTACTATTCTGATCGTAGATGATATAGAACACAACAGAAATCTTATAAAAGATGCCTTAAAAAACACACAATTGAATGTTGTTGAAGCTGAAGAAGGTTTCAAAGCATTGAAACTGTCAAAGGAACTGATACCTGATCTTATCATTACCGATATCAGAATGCCTAATATGGACGGATTTGAATTTCTTGATAAAATAAAGTCAAATAAGAAAACAAAGCATATTACGGTACTTGCCTATTCGGCATCGGTATTGAAAACACAGAAAGAACGTATCCATAATAGTGATTTTGCAGGATTAATTGCAAAACCTGTAAGTATTAATGCCCTTTTCACAGAACTAATGAATTTCATTCCCTATACCGAAATCCCCAAAGTTGAGGAAGTTAGTCAGATACTTCCTGAATCGGAATCTGATATTACTGATTGTAAGGGACTTGTGGCTGTACTGGAAACGAACCTTATGGAAGAATGGAATACATTCCAGGTAAGGCAGCCTATAAATGAAATTAAATCTTTTAGTGATAAACTGGTAAACCTCGGGCATAAACACAATTCCGGTTTAATCTCAGAATACGGACAAAATTTGAAGGATGCCGCCGAAAATTTCAATATTGAAGCTATTCTGAACTTATTGAAGCAGTATACGTTAAACATAGAAAAGATAAAAAAGGCAAACCTCAGGTAGTATGACAGATAAGAATAATGAAATACCGGTTATCCTGATAGTAGATGATAATCCACAAAATTTACAGGTGTTAGGCAAACAGTTGCAGGAATTAAATTATGAGATCGAGTTTGCCACTGACGGTAAGGCTGCTTTTGAATGGATTGAAAATAAAATATTCGATCTTATCCTGCTTGATATAAATATGCCCGGGATGTCAGGTTATGAAGTTTGTCAACAAATCCGTTCGAAGCATGAACTCAGCAAAATCCCGATTATTTTCCTTTCTGCCGAAACAGAAAGAGAAAGCATCTTAAAGGGTTTTGACCTGGGAGCTCAGGATTATATCACAAAACCGTTTGACAGCAGGGAATTAATTGCCAGAGTAAAAACGCACCTTACATTGAAACAGAGCCTCGAAAAACTGGAGAACCTCAATAAGACACTCGAACAAAAGGTGCAGGAAAGAACACAACAGTTAAGAGAACTCAACGCACAGCTTGAAGCAACAAATCTTAAGTTATTTGACCTTGATAAGTCTAAATCCGATTTCCTGAACATTATAAGTCATGAGATACGAACTCCCCTGAATGGCATTATCGGCCCTATGGAACTTTTAAAAGCTCCTGTTTATACCAGTGAAATAGGCGACCTTATTGAAATGCTGGATACATCAGTAAGAAGACTCGAAAGGTTTTCTCTTGATGCACTGCTCATAACCCGGCTGAAGACAATGCCGAAGGAATTTAAGAAACAGGAAATTATTTTAACGGAACTGATCAGGGAAATTCTGAATGAAAACAAAGAAATAATAAAACAGAAAAACATCAACATATCTACAAAATTTAATGAAGAATCCAATAAAATCAGCGGTGAATCCGAACTGGTAAAAAAAGCACTGAGTGTTATCCTGGAAAACTCATTTCACGTTTCACCTGTTAATGGTTTGGTGAGTATCAAAACTTACCCGAAAGATCATTATATGATATGCTCGATAAACGATCAGGGACCCGGCTTCTCCTCAATTGTTAAAATAACCCTGGATGATTATTTTACTATTGGTGATAATTATTCGGATAACATCAGGGGACTGGGACTACCAATCGCAAAGATGATAATGGATTTGCATGGCGGAGATATAATTCCCGGTGATCAGGCCTCGGGAGGATCTTCAGTAAAACTGATTTTTGATTTTTCTGATAATGACAATCAAAGAACAAAATGAGATGAATTCAGAGGAAGAAATGAATAATGCTTCGATACTGATAGTTGATGATAATCCGAAAAATCTTCAGGTTCTTGGCAGTTTGTTACAAAGAGAAGGCCTGGATGTAGAGTTTGCTCTTGATGGCAAAGCTGCTGTCGATTGGGTGAGAAAAAAATCATTCAACCTGGTTCTACTCGATATTATGATGCCGGAAATGGATGGCTATGAAGTATGCAGGATAATCAAAAACGATAAGGAACTAAAGGATCTGCCGGTTATTTTTATTACTGCAAAAACCGATACCGAGAGTATAATAAAAGGTTTCGAGACAGGAGGTGTTGATTATATTACAAAACCATTTATTCCGGAAGAATTAATGGTAAGGGTAAAATCACAAATACATATACAGAAATCGAAGGAGAAAATCCTGTTATATATGAAAGAGATCGAAATCAGGAACAGAAATATCAGAGACAGTATAGAATATGCCAGGAACATCCAGAAAGCTGTAATGAACAATGTAGTTAAACAAATGGATATAGTACCTGAGAACTTTGTTCTGTATCTCCCTAAAGATATTGTCAGCGGTGATTTTTACAGGTATTACATAGTAGGCGATATTTGTATCCTTGCAGTTATGGATTGTACCGGTCATGGAGTACCGGGAGCATTCATGAGTATCCTCGGTATAACTTTACTGAATGAAATAATACTGTACGACAGAATATTGAGCCCGGAGAAAATACTTGAAAGCCTGCGTGACAAAATAATGAATTCACTGGCACAGAATGAAAATAAGACTATAGTAAAAGATGGCATTGAAGGATCAGTGGTCAGCTATGATACTAAAAGAAGAATTCTCAGTTATGCCGGATCCTTTAATCCTATGCTTTATATACATGAAAACAATATGGAAGTTATAAAAGCCGACAGGATTCCCATAGGATATTTCGAAAAGAAAGGAAATTTTTCTCTGAAATCAACTAAAATAAAAAAAGGAGACATAATATATTTATTTACTGATGGATATATTGACCAGTTCGGAGGACCGGAGATAAGAAAAATAATGACAAAAGGATTTATGGTCCTTCTCCAGAAAAATCATTCCCTGCCGATGGTATCGCAAAAATACTTATTGCTTGATTTTCTGAATAAATGGAAAAGCGACCTGGATCAGATTGATGATATTTTAGTTGTAGGTATACGGTTTTAAAATTATAAAGGTGAAAAAATCAAAAGATCATGCAATATTCGACAGGTACTACTTAGAGTGATAAGACATAATTTATTGCTGTTATGGCAGATACGAATAAAAATCCATCATTGCAATCCTCAATTCTCATTGTTGACGATAATCCTCATAATCTTGAGGTTCTGGGTAAGTTTTTAAAAGACCGGAATTATGAAATAGAATTTGCAACCAGCGGCCTGTCTGCTCTTGACTGGTTATCGAACAGGCATTTTGATCTCATATTGCTCGATATTAATATGCCCGGAATGGATGGTTTTGAAGTTTGTAAAAGAATTCGTTCCGATAAATCAATGGATTTTATCCCTGTTATTTTCCTGTCGGCTGAAACCAAGAGAGAAAAAATTATCGAAGGATTTGAAATCGGCGGCCAGGATTATGTAACCAAGCCCTTCGACAGCAGGGAACTTCTTGTAAGAATCAGAACACATCTGGCACTTAAGGAAAGTCTTGAAAACCTGGAAATAGAAAAAGAACGGGCCCAGTCAGCTGACCGTGTGAAATCTGCATTTCTTGCCACAATGTCACATGAACTCCGGACACCGCTTAATTCAATAATAGGATTTTCAGGGATATTATTAAAGGAAAAACATGGCAAGCTTACCGGTGAACAAAAGAAGCAGTTGGGTATTGTACAGAACAGCGCCAGACATCTGCTTTCGCTTATTAATGATATATTGGATATATCTAAAATCGAAGCAGGTCAATTAAATATCAATATGCAGGTATTTACATTAAAGGATGTCATCAATAAAGCTGTCGAAACCAACAGACCTTTTGCCGAAAAGAAAAATCTTAAAATAATTGTATCAATCGATAAGAATATAAAAAAGATTAAAAGCGACGCCTTAAGAGTTGAACAGATCCTTCTAAACCTCCTGAATAATGCAATTAAATATACCGAATCAGGATCTGTAAGTATAATAAGTGGAATTGAGGATAATTATGTCAAAATTCAGATAATCGATACCGGAACAGGTATTGAAAATGATAAAATCGAAACTCTCTTCAAGCCATTTGTTCAGATTGATACCGGATTAACAAGAAAATATGAAGGAACGGGATTGGGTTTATCAATCTGTAAAAAGCTTACAGAAATGCTTAACGCGAGATTAGAGGTCAAATCAGTATTAGGAACAGGAAGTACATTCATAGTTTACCTACCATTATCGGAAGAATAGACTGATAGACTATGTTTTAGGAATTTACAGAAATAAAAGTAATAAGTTTTAAAAAAAGGAGGATATAAAATGGGGAAGATATTGATCGTTGACGATAAAACTGAAAATCTTTATTTATTACAATCACTTCTCGAGACAAATGATCTCGATACAATAACTGCAAAAAACGGAGCCGAAGCGCTGGAACTGGCAAGGAAAAACATACCCGATCTTATTATTTCGGATATCCTGATGCCTGTAATGGATGGCTTTACACTGTGCAGGGAGTGCAAAAAAGATAAAAACCTCGAAGATATACCTTTCTATTTTTATACTGCCACGTATACCGATTCAAAGGATGAAGATTATGCTCTTAGCCTTGGAGCGGAACGATTTATTCGTAAACCCATGGAACCGGACGATTTTATTAAGATAATCAACGAATTCTATAAGACGGAAGGAAAAAAGAAATCCCCCGCCAAAAAACCTCAACTGAAACCTGAATCTGTTGTACTAAAAGAGTATAATGAAGTATTGGTCAGGAAAATTGAAGATAAAATGCTTCAGGCTGAAAAAGCGGAAAAAAAATTAAGAAAGTATTCAGAAAAACTTGAAAAGGAGATTAGTGAACGTAAAATAAACGAAGCTTCTCTTAAAGAAAGCAAACTACTTTTTCAGACTCTTGCCAATGTATCTCCGGTCGGTATTTTCAGAACTAACCTTGATGGGAATACAACATTTGTAAATCCAAAGTGGTGTGAGATAGCAGGGATATCACAGGAGAAAGCATTGGGAAAAGGCTGGTTAAAGGCAGTTCATCCTGAAGACAGGGATATACTGGCAGATAAATGGATAAATGATTCAAATCGGGGAGTAGAGTCTGTTGCCGAATATCGTTTTATAAAACCTGACGGAAAAATTGTCTGGGTTCTCGGTAAAGCTGATCCGGAATTGACAGGTAAAAAGGTTAAAGGGTATATAGGTACGATAACTGATATTACTGAACAGAAGACTTCGGAGGAAGAATTGAGAAATAGTCAAACACAGCTGTTAAACGCTCACAGGATTGCACATCTGGGAAGCTGGGAACATGATGTGGCGAAGGGCATCTTTATTTTCAATGATCCTTTCTATGCAATTTTACATACAACTGCAGAAAAGGAAGGCGGATATATAATGAAATCCGAAGAATATTTAAAACGTTTTGTGCATCCTGATGATTTACAATTTGTCGCCACACAGGTAGTCGAAACCAGAGTAACTGATGATCCTGATTTCAGCCACCAGTTTGAACATCGTATCCTGTATGCTGATGGTGAAACAGGATATGTTAATGTGAGGGTTTTTGTGGTTAAAGATGAGAAAGGAAAAACCATAAGAACCTACGGTGTAAACCAGGATATCACGGAGCGCAGAATTATGGAAAATAAAATAATAGAATCCGAGACTTATTACCGTACACTGTTCGAAGGAGCAAATGATGCAATCTTTATCATGAGCGGAGATACATTTATTGAATGTAATGATAAGACAATATCGATGTTCGGTTGCAACAGGAAAGAAGATATTATTAACCATTACCCCTGGGAATTCAGTCCTCCCATACAACCGGATGGTTCAGACTCAAAAGAAAAAGCAACTGAATTGAATAAAAGTGTAATGGCAGGAAAACCTCAACCCTTTTACTGGAAACATGTTAAAAAAAGCGGGGAGCCGTTTGATGCCGAAGTTTCCTTAAACAAGTTAGAGTTAGGAGAAAAAATATACATGCAGGCTGTGGTGAGAGATATAACCGAGAGAAAAAAAATGGAGGATAAGATAAAAGAATCAGAAGCTTATTATCGTACACTGATTGATATCTCACCTGATGGAATTATTACCACTGACCTTGAGGGAAATATAACCTACTTATCTCAAAAGGCATATGAAATTTTTGAAGAACCGTCGTCAAGAACAAATATTATCGGAACATCCGGATTAAACTGGATTGAACCTGAATATCATCAAATAGTATTGGAACGTTTTAAGGATATTATAACAGGTAATGTTACTCCTGTTACCAGAGAATATAAATTACTGAAACATGACAGATCTTCTTTCTGGGCTGAGATGTCATCATGCCCAATGACCGATCCGGAAGGAAATTCAAACGGATTACTTATTGTCTGCAGGGATATTTCAGACAGGAAGAAGGCAGAATATGAAATTATCAGGGCGAAAGAAAAAGCTGAAGAAAGTGACAGGTTGAAAACCGCGTTCCTTCATAATATTTCCCATGAAATAAGAACACCTATGAATGCAATCGTCGGCTTCTCTGCTCTCCTCAGTGAACCCGGACTCGATACCTCGGGCCAGCAATCATATATTGAAATCATTTCCCAAAGCAGTGATCAACTGTTGACTATTGTAAGTGATATTATTGAAATATCGAATATTGAAGCAGGTATTATTAAAATTACCGAAACCAATGTAAATGTCAATTCCGTGCTGACGAGAATATATAACCAGTTCACTACCATAGTATCCGAAATGGGTATTGCTTTTACTTTTGATACACCTCTTAATGATAGTGATGCTGTTATCAATACTGACAAAACAAAACTGGTTCAAATCCTTACCAACCTGGTAGACAATGCTTTTAAATTTACAAACAAGGGGCAAATAAGTTTTGGATATGTCGTAAAAAAAGAAGACATTGAATTTTATGTCTCGGATACCGGTATAGGTATTAATGAAGAACTGTATACAAGAATATTTGACCGCTTTTACCAGGTAGAAAGTAAAGTGTCGCGCCAATTTGAAGGTACGGGACTGGGGCTTTCCATATGTAAAGCATATGTTGAATTCCTGGGCGGCAAAATATGGCTTACTTCTGAGGTTGGAAAAGGATCTGTCTTTTATTTCACTCTCCCCTATACTAAACCAATATCGACAGCTAAAGCTGAAGAAAAAACAATCAGCCTGGAGAAAATAAAAGAAGAACGAAATAAGGAAAAAATTTCCAATACTATTCTTATTGCTGAAGATGAAAAAAACAACTACCTGCTTCTGGTTGAAATGCTGTCATCATTTAATGCGGAGATTATCCATGCTGCTAATGGAAAGGAAGCTGTTGAGATATGTCAGGAGAAAAAAATTGATCTGGTAATAATGGATATCAAAATGCCGATAATGGACGGTTATACGGCAACCAGGAAAATAAAGAAATTCCTGCCCGATCTGCCTGTGATTGCTTTAACTGCATATGCTTATGAGTCGGACAGGGATAAGGCAATCAACAGCGGATGTAATGATTACCTTTCAAAACCTATACTGAAGATAATGCTTATGGAAACTGTGAAAAAGTATTTATAATGAAACTTAAAGAATCATTATTCAGAGTATTTCATCCGATTCATTTTCAAAATGAAGAAGATACAATAAGAGGTACGGCTCTCCTTATTTTATCATCTGCTGCTCTTGTAACATTTGTGATTCTTATGGGTGTACAATTAGTGACATCTAATTTTCAATTAATTAATTTGGTACAATTGATCAGTGTTGTAACTCTGCTTTCCCTCTCTCTGGCTCTTCTATATAAAAAAATACTTGGGGGTGCATCTTATTTATTGCTTATAACATTAATCGGTTTCATAATCTATCAGGTGTCTTTCGATATTTACGGAATACATGATACAGCATTATATGCCATACCCGGAATATTTATAATAGCAGGTGTTCTTCTTAAAAAATGGCAATTCTATTCTTTTGTACTTTTCACACTGATATGGTTTACAGTAATTTTCGTTCTTGAATCTATTGGGATTAAAAAGACTCACTATGGCCACCCTGAATCGATACAGTACGGGATTGATATTATTGTAATCTTTGCATTCACTGCCTTGGGTGTATATTCGGTCGCCAGCAGATATATAAAGGATTATGTAACATCAAGAAAGAATGAAGTCCGTTTAAGAGAACTTAATCTAACAAAGGACAAATTCTTTTCAATAATATCTCACGACCTTAAGAATCCCTTCAGTTCAATTTCAGGGTTTACGGAATTGCTGCTGGAGAACTTCCGTGAATATGATAATGACAAAATAGAAGAACAGCTGAAAATCATAGCAGATTCCTCTGATAATGCTCTAAGTATCCTCGAAAACCTGATGATCTGGTCAAGATCCCAAAGGGGAAAACTTGAATTTAATCCGGCTTTAACCGACATTCACAAATGTATTGTTGAAAATATTCAAATGGTTGAAAATCAGGCAGAACTTAAAAAAATAAGCATCTCTTTTGAATTATCTGATGAGCTGCCGGTGTTCTGTGATAAAAATATGATCGATACTGTGTTAAGGAATCTCCTGACTAATGCCATTAAATTCACTCCACCTGAAGGAAACATTTCAATAGGAATGACAATTAATGATGAGGATATAGAAATATCCGTCTCCGATACAGGTGTCGGAATTAAAAAGGAAAACCTTGACAAGCTTTTCAGACTTGATGGTAATTTAACAACAAAAGGTACGGAAAACGAAAAAGGAACCGGACTGGGGCTGATTCTATGTAAGGAGTTTATAGAAAATAACGGCGGAAAGATATGGGTGGAAAGTGAACCGGATCAGGGAAGCAGGTTTGTATTTACCATACCACGACAGAGAATATCAGGCAGTAGCAGGATATAATATGTGCAGATAACAGAAAAAAACAATTGTTATGAAAGTGTTTGTCAATATTCGCAGGTTTGCTCATACTATTCATAAGGTACGTAAAGAAAAAACAACGCAGTACAAGCTACAAGAAGCTGTTCGTCTGCTTTCTTCACGCAATGAAGCAATCCTTGCTTCTGTTCCGAATATTATTATGGAAGTGGATAACAACAAGATATATACATGGGCGAACAGTGCTGGATATGAATTCTTCGGTGACGATGTTATCGGGAAAGAGGCAGATTATTATTTTGAAGGAGAGCAGGAAACATATAAGATTGTCGATCCCCTTTTTGATGGTAGCGGGGATAAGATATATGTCGAAAGCTGGCAGCGACGTAAGGATGGTGAAAAACGTCTGCTGGCATGGTGGTGTAAAGTACTCAGAAATGAAAAAGGAGCTGTTACCGGTGTATTATCATCGGCATACGATATAACCGAACACAGGCGTGCAGAAGCAGAGATCATAAATAAAAACCGTGTTTATGCAGTCATCAGCCAAATCAATCAGATGGTTGTCCGTACACGTGAAAAGGATAAAATACTATCCGAAGCATGCCGTATTGCAATTGAGACCGGGAAATTCCGTATGGCCTGGATCGGTAAGTTAGATGAGAAAGAACAAACAGTAGAACCTGTTGCCTGTGAAGGAGTTGAAAAAGGATATCTGGCATCCATTAAAAAAATCTCAGTCCCACATGATTCTGAATGTTACAGCCCGACCGGCATTGCAATCAGAGAAGGCAAGTACTTCTGCAGTAACGATATAGCCAAAGACCCGTGCATAGCACCATGTCGTGATGAAGCACTCAAACGGGGCTATCGCTCTTCAATTGCTATTCCAATCATCATACGGGGAAAAATATTCGGTGTATTCACTATCTATGCATCAGAACCTTTCTTCTTTAGCAAATCGGAAATAAACCTGCTTAACGAAGTTACTGAGAATATTGCTTACGCTAATGAAATGATAGATATTGAAGAACAACGAAAGAAGGCAGAACAAAAACTGAATGAACTTGCTGACATAGTAAAATTTTCCGACGATGCCATTATTGGTAAAACACTGGATGGTATTATTATAAGTTGGAACCGGGGAGCGGAAATAATCTATGGATATACTGAAAGTGAGGTAATCGGCAAGCCTATTAAAATATTAATTCCACCGGAACAGGAAAATGAAGTACCCCGGATTCTCGAAAAAATAAAATCGGGTGAACATATCGAACACTATGAAGCGGTAAGACAAACAAAAGACGGCAGGAAAATACAAATGTCGCTTACAATATCACCTGTCAGGGATTCCGAAGGCAAAATTATTACAGCCTCGACCATCGCGCATGATATAACAGAACGCAAGAAGGCTGAAAATGAGCTTTTAAGAGCCAAAGACATGGCAGAAGAAAGCGACAGGTTGAAAACTGCTTTTCTTCATAACATTTCACATGAAATAAGAACTCCCCTGAATGCAATTGTTGGTTTCTCCGCACTGTTAGGGGAACCCGATCTTAATGAATCATCCAAACAATCATTCATTGATACAATAACACAGAGCAGTAATCAACTCCTGGCAATAATTAACGATATTATTGAAATTTCAAATATTGAAGCTGGTATATTGAAATTCTCAAAAGATGAAATAAATATAAACCAGGTCTTACAGAGATTATTTAATCAGTTCACTCAACAAGCAAATGAAAAAAGTATCCGGTTTATTAAAGATACTCCCCTATCCGATACGGAAGCAGTAATTATATCAGACAATACAAAAATCATTGAAATTTTATCAAACCTGTTAAGTAATGCCTTTAAATTTACTGCTGAAGGGACAATCAGATTCGGTTATAAGGTAGAGAACCAATTAATAACATTTTTTGTTTCTGATACCGGAACAGGAATTCCACAAGATCAGTTTAAAAAAATCTTCGACCGCTTCTACCAGGTAGAACATACTTTGGACAGACAGTATGAGGGCACCGGTCTTGGCCTATCAATATCAAAGGCATACGTTGAATTATTAGGAGGAAAAATATGGTTTGAGTCGCAATATGAAAAGGGATCTGTATTCTATTTTAATTTACCCTTTGATGATCAACATAAAATTGTAAAACATGAGCCTGCAATTGTTCCCGATCTGGATTTCAAAAAGCCTGTTTCAATTCTCGTAGCCGAAGATGATGAATACAATTATATGTTAATAAAAAAGTATCTGGAAAAACCGAATCTGAATCTGGTAAGGGCAAAAAACGGACTGGAAGCCGTAAAATATTGCCAATCGGTCAAAAATATTGATATTATCCTTATGGATCTGAAAATGCCTGAGATGGATGGATATGAGGCAACACAAAAGATAAGAAAAATTTTACCTGCAATACCTGTTATTGCACAAACCGCTTATGCCACAGATAAAGAAAAAGCTTTTAAAAGCGGTTGTGACGATATAATAACAAAACCATTTAAGCAATCAGATCTGTTGGAATTAATTAAGAAATATTTAAAGCAATAGTAACAAGGATCGCGGTTCGCGGCAAGAATTTTATTCTTCAATATATGTAAAACATCAGAATATAAGAATTATTATATTTTTGCCTCAAATATTATAATTGACTATCCTTCATTATTATTATAATTATACTGAAATGAATAATGTTGAAATTGAGAGATTAAGTGATACCGAGTACCAGACTGGTAACAATAAAATCTCCCTTATCGAAGGAAATATAATCTTTGTTGTTACACAAGGAGAACAAACCGGAGATATTGCCCTGAACCAAAAAAAGATTTGTGAGATACTCTCTTCTGATCTGAAAGGTAAAGTGAACTATCTTATCGATCTTAACAAATGCGGAAAAACCTTACCTAAGGCAAGAGAAATATATAAAGAACTAACCGAAAGTGAAAAAACAAATAAGGTGGCTACTTTCGGTTTAAATCCTGTATCAAAGGTTATCGCAACCTTTGTTATTATAGCATTAAGAAAGGGCTTAATCCGGTTCTTCAATAAAAAACAAGATGCAATTAACTGGTTATTGTCATAAATCACACCGGTTGTCGTTTCTATATTTTATAACTAACAAATAAGTTTTCCATTTATATCTCATTATTATGATAAATACGGAACAAAAAAAAGTTGAGGATATCCTGGATATGGTCATGAAAGTAGCCGGAGGGGATCTGTCGGTTCAGCTGGATATTTCAGATGATTACGATTATCTCGATGCACTGGCAATGGGAATCAACATGGTGATTGACGATCTGAGGGAAAAACAACTGACCGATCAGGAAAATGTCAGAATAAAGGAACTAAATAAACAACTTGAAGAAGCTAAAATCAATGCGGAAGAGAGTGAGCGTTTAAAAACCGCTTTTATTGCCAATATGAGTCATGAAATACGTACTCCGATGAATGGTATCCTGGGATTTGCAGAGCTTCTTAAAGACCCTCAGTTAGATGATGACAAACGTGATAATTATATTGAAATAATTAAGAATAGTGGCCTCAGAATGCTCAATATCATTAATAATATAATCAATATCTCAAAACTGGAAGCAAATCTGACTACACTAAATATTTCTGCAACTGATGTAAATGAGCAAATTGAATATATTTATACCTTTTTTAAAAACGAAGCTGCGCAAAAAGGGATACAACTTTCAGTCGTAAGCACATTACCTTCTCCAGAAGCAATCATTCAGTGCGATATTGAAAAGTTATATTCAATCCTTACCAATCTTGTAAAAAACGCTATCAAATATACTGAGAAAGGTTTAATAGAAATCGGATATAACTTAATATCAGACAGAACTCCTGCCGAACTGGAGTTTTTTGTCAAAGATACAGGTATAGGGATCCCGGAAAATAAGCAAACCACCATATTCGATCGTTTTATACAAGCTGATAATGCCGACAGAAACAGAGTCGAAGGAACCGGATTGGGTCTGACAATCACAAAAGGCTATGTTGAATTACTGGGTGGTAAAATCTGGGTAGAGAGTAAAACAGGTTCAGGTTCAACATTCTTTTTCGCTATTCCTTATATCAAGGTAAAGAATAATAAAGAGTCATTAATTGAAAAACCTGTTGAAGAAAAGAAAGAATTATCCGGTAATTTAACAGTATTACTTGTTGAAGACGATGAAGCATCCGAGATGTTGATTTCACTGATGATTGAACCGGTTTGCGGAAGAATATTAATAGCCCGGAGCGGACCGGAGGCTATTGAAGTATTTAATGATAATACCGGTATCGATTTGATTTTAATGGACATACGGCTACCCGGAATGGACGGGTATAAAGCAGTTGAACAAATCCGTAAATACAATAAAGATGTGATTATAATTGTACAATCGGCATTTGGTCTTGTCGGCGACAGGGAAAAAGCAATTGAAACCGGATGTAACGATTATATTGCCAAACCGATTTTCAAAAAAGACCTGCTGGCTCTATTAAATAAATATCTGGGGAATAAACTTAAATAACCGTATACAGGTATAACAATTATTTTTCTAAAGTCCAGTGCTCTATATTCTTTTCCCCTCTCCTGTTCTCATTTTAAATTTAATTCCCATCCTCCGCTATAGTGCAGCAAGCTCTCCATGGAGGGAATCTTAATATAAAGATACCCCGTTTCCTGTTTTTTATAAATTTACGTTTTTATTACCTATGCCGGGATATATTAAAATACGACACCGGATAATTATACCAGTATTGCTTTCCGTTATTGGGGGAATCCTTGCAGGACTTGCATGGACTAGCTGGTTCACAGGACTCATCCTTCTTATTGCTTTTGTTCCATTTATTATCCTTGAGAATTATCTTTTTGAGAATTCACAACGATATAACTCCTATGCTTTCTTCAATTATACCCTTCCCGGTATGATAGTTTTCACAACCATGACCATGGGCTGGGTAAGGGCAGCAAGTATCACTGCAGCAATAACTGTGATACTGGGATTGTCCTTCCTGATGGCTTTCATTATGTGGCTGATACATCTTGTGAGGTTAAAAGCGGGTACAATTCCGGGAATAGTAGCTTTTATTGTATTCTGGCTCTCATTTGAATTCCTTTCACTCAATTTCATTCTCCTTACACCCTGGATAAACCTGGGGAATGGTCTGGCAAAAGATATCCTATTTATTCAGTGGTACGAACTGACAGGTACCTCCGGTGGAACATTATGGATTCTTCTCTCGAATCTTTTTCTGACACTTTTCCTTATAAATAGAACGTACAGGAAGAAAATCTATTTATATGTATGGTTGATTGTAATCCTTATCCCCTCTCTTTTTTCCATAGTTAGATATTATACAATACAGGAGAATGAGAATCCGGGAAATGAGGTCGTGGTAATACAACCTAATATTGATCCATATACCGAGAAATTCAGTGTGCCATTCACAGAACAGTTGAATAAAACACTTAATATGGCTGATACTTCCATATCATCTGCTACAACATGGCTGCTAACTCCAGAGACGACAGTGGATGATCCTGTAAATGAGGATAATATACATGGCAATCAATATATTAATGAACTCAGGAAATTTGCAGGTCAGCATCCGGAATTAACCATTGTTACCGGTCTGGTCAGCTACAGGTTATATCCTGAATTAGAAAAACCGCCTTCTTCTACAGCAAGAAAAATTGATTCATCAGGATATTATTATGACCATTTCAACTCTGCATTTATGATCGATTCAGGAGGAGTTGTTGATATCTATCATAAGTCGAAACTTGTGGCAGGTATTGAATTACAATTTTCTGCCGGACTGGGAAAGTTAATTAACCGGATCGTACCCTATCTGGGAGGAACAAAATGGGGCTATGGCCGGCAGGATGAAAGAATCTGTTTTAAACATCCTGTAACAGGTCAGGCTGCAGCTCCGATAATATGTTATGAATCAGTTTTCGGGAATTATGTTGCTGATTATGTAAGGAAGGGAGCTGAAACATTATTCATAATAACAAATGACGGATGGTGGAAAAATACATGTGGGTATAAACAGCATCTTGCATATGCCTCTATGAGAGCAATAGAAACGCGAAGACATGTTGCCAGAGCTGCCAACACAGGAATATCGTGTTTTATTGATATCCGCGGAAACCGTAAACATGAAACAGAGTGGTGGACAGAAGCTGTTATAAGAGATACAATAAAATCCGAAACAAATTTTACTCCATATGTAAGGTTTGGTGATGTAATAATGAAACTTTCTGCGGTGATAAGCGTATTATTACTGTCTTATGTTATTATTATACTGCCAATAAAAAAGAAAAATATGTATTCCGGATCAAAATAGTGCAACCCTTGATTTATACATTTGTCTTTAACACAGCGAACAATAAAAGTGGACCGGTCAGACAGAAATATTCATGCTCCTCTTATTGAGGAATGTAAAAAAGGTAGTATTAAAGCACAGTTCAGGCTTTATAACCAATATTCAAAGGCAATGTTTAATCTGGCATACAGAATGATGAATAACAGGGAAGATGCAGAAGATATGCTGCAGGAGGCATTTACGGAATGCTTCAGGAGGATGGAAACATTCAGGTTTGAATCAACATTCGGAGCCTGGCTGAAGAGTATTATATTAAACCGGTGCATTAACCAGCTCAGGAAGAAAAAGACTGAACTTGTTTATTATGATAACCTGCCTGTAACAACCAATGAGGAAGAACGGGAAATAATCTATGATACTGA